>JBCCZH010000107.1:0-8701 GCA_039188075.1 Pseudomonadota bacterium | reverse complement strand
GTGGCGCAGAACAGTCAGAGTACCGAGGGCGGCATGTCGGTTCGGGATATCGAGTCGATAGTCCCAATCGCGCAAATGCTGCACCGCGCCAGCCATGTCCGGTTCGGCCGACCAGTCAAAGCCAAGCACTTGTTGAATGAACATGTCGGCCTCCGAGCCCTTTGCGTAAGCGGTATCGAACTTGATCGCCAGCAGGCTGTCCCGATCGACCAGCGTTTCCCCATCCGTCAGGTTCTGAATGCGCAGCGAGCGATTGGTTTCATTCGTCTGCAGGCCCATCCAGTCCGGGAAGTCACTCGCCCGTAAATTGTCCGGCCCGTCTGTCGCGGCATAAGGCGTGTTATTGGCATTATAGATAAAGCCCGATTGCGGGTTTACCAGTTTTGGGCCGTCGGCATATGGAATGTAATCCTGCCAGATCAGGTCTGAGCGATCACCCGGCAAATCGGATTGCCAGTCCCAGCCTGGTAAACGCGTCGGGTATTGGCCATTGTGGATGAACGCAATCGTCCCGTCCTTGTCGGCATAGATGTAATTAATGCTGGGCAGCGCGTTTAATGCCATGGCTTCGCTGAATTCGGTCCAGTTCTGCGCCAGGTTGAGGCGGACATATTGTTCCAGTTGGCGCACTTCCCCCTGGCCCGCATATCGGACGGCATAGGTGCCGTGCGACGCTTCAATGACGGGACCATGCTCCGAGCGCAGAACGGGTCGGCGGACTTTCAGCGCGAAGGGACCAAACAACTTGATCCGTAGCAAGGCGCTGTCTTCCTCGAAACTGCGCCACGCGCCATCGAGCTGATATTGCCTGGAATCGTCCGGATTGATGGTCAGGCGATAAATATCGGTCAGGTCCGGCTTGGACACCGTATTGGCCCAGCCGAGGTGACGGTTGAATCCGTGCAGAATAACTGGCGTTCCGGGAAACAGCCCGCCGGTAATGTCGAGCCCTTCCTCGGAGACGATATGCGCTTCCCACCAGGCAACCGGGCCAGTCATGGGTTGATGCGAATTGATCAATAAGCGCGTTGTCTCGTCGCCGCCCCGCGCCGGGGCGATCGCAAACGCATTGGAGCCGCGCTCGGTATTCAGACTCGGATGCAGAAGCCAGGATTGCTGACTGGGGTCAGACGCCACGGGAACATCCCGCGCCTCCGCAAACAGGGACTGCAACGTCTCGTCAAAGCCATAGAAGAAGGGCGTCTTGAAAACGAAGCCGGCGATGACGTCCTCACCGGTAAAGGGTGCCAGTCCAGCCCAGGTCTCATCAGGGTGTTCAGACGCATACAGGTTGATCCCGGCTGCGTAGGCCTCGGCAATCGCCTTGATATCCTCCGGCACATCTCGCTCGTAACGTTGATCAACAATATTCCAGACATCCAGCAATGAGACGACATAATCGGTCGGCGCCGCGCTGGCGCCCTTATACCGCGCCAGTACGCCGCGCGTGGCCGCGACGACATCCTGAATCGTCTCGAAGTCATCCTCGGCATGCGCATAGGCCACGCCAAAGGCCGTATCGGCATTGGTCGTTCCGTAAATATGCGGTGTGCCCCAAGTATCGCGAATAATCTCGACATCATAATCCGCCGCTGCTGCCGCCAGCACCTCGGCGCTCAGATTCTTTGGTAGCGGGTCCCAGGTATAAATCCCGGCGCCGAGCACCAGAACCACAATCAGGGTCGCAACCCCTAGGAGAATTTTCCGGATCATCTGGCTTACACTTTGACCGGTGGTTCCGCATAGGACGCCGTTTGCCAGATCACTTCATCCGGCGCTTGCAGCATCTGCATATACATCTCTTTCGGATAGGCTTGATGCGGCTTTTCAGGATCATACGGGGGCTGGCTGACCGTACCGCCTTCGCCATCATAGGCATCCGGATTCTGATAATGCGCCGCCTCCTCGGCACTGATTCCGACCTTTTCCAGAACGCTTGGATCGACCCAGGCCTTCTGATCGATTTCAACCTCGGAGGTTGCAACTTCCAGAACCATATTCTCTGGCCCGCCAAAATAGATCGACTGGCACATGCCGTGATTGATCGGACCAATCACGTTCACGCCTTTCTTGCGGATACGGTCGCGAATGGCGACCAGCTGATCCGGCGTATCGACTTTGAAGGCCAGGTGCTGCATCGCCCCGGCCGCGCAAGGTCCTGCTCCGTTTCCGGCATGCGTGACGCCGATCTCGACCGGGATGTCCTTGACCGCGGGCAACTGGACAATCGAGAAATAGCAATGGTCATCGAGATGCATGAAAGCATGAATGCCGCCCGGCACACCATGCATGTCGAAAATCGCCGACAGCTTGCAACCCAGCACATCCGAGAAGAATTCGATCTGAGCCTTAATGTCCGCCGACATGATGGCGAGGTGGTGAATGCCTGTCGCTTTGACCATGAGACGCTCCCTTTTCTTCGCGTCATACTGGACTCAGGCAGCGAAAGCGCCAAGTCTTGACCACGCGGGAGGTGCCTTATGAGTGAATTGGTCCGAGAACCTTATCTGGTCCTGCATCAAGAAACCTCCGGATTCAAAGATGTCTATGGCGGGGCCGGCGGCACAGTTGTCGTCGAATGCATGAAAATCGCCCGCAAGGACACAAGCTCGAAAACAGTGATCGTGTTCTCGCATCCCATTGGGTCCGGTGCCTTTCTGCCGCTTGTCTCGGCGCTCGCTTATGCCGGTCATCATGTGATCTATTGCAATCCCCGATATCGCGGCAATGACACCGCGCTGATCATGGAGAAATGCGTCGCCGATCTCGGCGCCTGCCTGAAACATGCCAAAGAGTCGCTCGGCTATGAGACGATCATTCTCGGCGGTTGGTCTGGTGGTGGCTCACTTTCGCTATTCTATCAGGACCAGGCTGAGACACCGACCCTCACCCACACGCCGGCTGGCGACGCATACGATCTGACAGCTTTGGGTTTGCCGCCCGTCCAGGGCATTATGCTGCTGGCCGCACATATCAGCCGCGCAATGACACTGACGGAGTGGATCGATCCGTCCATCACCGTGGAATCGCGTCCGTTCGCGCGCACACCGGATCTCAACATTTACGATCCCGAAAACCCCAATCAACCAGCCTACTCGCCGGACTATGAAACGCGCTATCGCCAGGCCCAGATCGCGCGGAACCGGCGCATCACCGCCTGGGTGCAGCAGACCCTGGAAGACTTGCGCAAAGCCGGCGAGGAAAATGCCGAACGGGCCTTCACGGTGCATGGGACCATGGCTGATCTGCGCTGGACCGATCCGACACAGGACCCGTCGGATCGCCGCCCGCACGATTGCTATCTCGGTGATCCAAAAATCGCCAATGATGGCCCGGTCGGTCTAGCCCGGTTCAGCACGCTTCGCTCCTGGCTCAGCCAATGGGGCTATGACACCACCAATGCGACCGGGCTCGGCAATGCTGCCCGGATTACATGTCCGGTTATGGTCATCAACAATACGGCCGACCTGGCCTGCACGCCAAGCCATGCGCAGCGCCTGTTCGATGCTGTGGGGCATGACGATAAGGAGCATCACGATATCAAGGATGCTGACCATTATTATATCGAACGACCGGACCTGTTGCCGGAAGCGGTCAAGATCTGTTCCGACTGGTTGACCCGAAAAGGCTTTGCCGACTGATTTCAGGTTGGCGCTGGCCCATCTCTACACTAGCCTTGCTTTATGGATGCTGCAGATACCCTCGCCAAACATATCGACGCCGCCAGCCGAGTGGTGATTTTCACCGGTGCCGGTATCTCCACAGAGAGCGGCATCCCCGATTTTCGCTCACCCGGCGGGGTCTGGTCCAAGATGCAGCCCATCTATTTTCAGGATTTCGTCTCGGACCGCGAGGCGCGGCGCGAAGGCTGGCGCCGCGTGTTTGAGCGCACCGCTGGATGGACCGGCGCAAACCCGAATGCTGGCCACCATGCCATCGCGAAACTGGTCGACATGGGCAAGGTGACCAGCGTCGTCACGCAAAATGTCGACAATCTGCACCAGGATGGCGGCGTTCCGGACGAGAAAGTCATAGAAGTCCACGGGAACGCATCGTACGCCAAGTGCCTGAATTGCGGAAAACGTTATGATTACAAGATGCTAAGGCCTCGCTGGGAAGCCGACGAGGATATTACATGTGATTTCTGCGGCGGCCTGGTCAAATCCGCGACGATTTCGTTCGGACAGGCCATGCCAGAGGACAAGATGACCTTTGCTGAGAGCGAAGCCCTGTCCTGCGATCTGATGATTGCCATCGGCTCGTCTCTGGTGGTTTACCCAGCTGCCAATATCCCGCTCATCGCAAAGCAGAATGGTGCGAAATACATCATCATCAATCGCGAAGAGACCGAGCATGATGTCTATGCCGATCTGGTACTGAATACAGAGATCGGGCCACTTCTGCGCGAAACCATGTCACAGCTCGGGACCCCACTGGAATGACAGACGCCTGGATCAAGGCGCTCCGGTTCGCGGCCCTTCCGAATGCCGCCAAGGTGACGTTCGAACGCCGGAAAGTGACCGAGAATGGCACGCCGACCACACGCTACAAACTGACCTCTGTATCCATTGAGGGACAGGTGATCGGCGATGATCGTGATTATGACCTGCTAAAGGCCGCCCTGTCGCCGCTGGAAGCTCTGGCCGAAATCGATGATCACGCAGATTTGACCCTCGAGCTGGACTTGCAATCCAACCAATTGTCCGGTTTACCGACCGGCCGCAAACTGTAGCATTTACAACAGTCTGCTGACAGCGCCGTCACGAGTCTTCCCACGCGCTCGGATCTGTGCTTTTAGCACGCATCTTGCACTGCACAAAAATCCTTTACCCAAGGGCAGGCAATACCCATATATGCATAGCAGGCGGGGCCTGCCACGTAGATTTCGATAGGGAGGACGAGCTTTGCTGGTCAACATGTTGAAGGGAAAATTACACGCGGCAACTGTCACACAGTGCGACGTTTACTATGAGGGTTCGGTCTCCATCGACCAGGATCTGCTCGACGCCGCCGGCATCCTGCCGCATGAGCGTGTTGATATCTGGAACATCACCAATGGCGAGCGGATCTCCACCTATGCGATCGAAGCCCCCCGCGGCTCTCGCACGATTGGCGTCAATGGCGGCGCCGCCCGTAAGTTCGCGCTGGGCGACCGCGTCGTGATTGCGGCCTTTGTCCAGATGGAAGCCGAACTGGCGCGTCAGCATAAGCCGCAAGTCGCGTTGATGGACGAGGAAAACAATATCAAGACCCCGAGCGCTGCCTATTAAGCGCTCGCGATCCTGACCCGTAGAGTAAAGTTGCGTTTTGGAAGCCCGCCTATTTGGCGGGCTTTCTCAATTCAAATGTGACATTCACGGTGACGGAATAGCCAACTTCCCCGGATGCGATCGGTGTCGAACGATCCATGTTGCGGGCCTCAGCCATCATGGCCATGGGTTGCGGACTGAAGCCGCCACTCTCCGAAATCGTCACCACGCGCGCGACTTCATAGCCGGATGCAGACGCATAGAGTTCGGCCCGAGAAATGGCATCTTTCATGGCGATTTCGCGCGCCGCATTCTTGGCCGCGCGATCATCCTCAAGCGCGAAACGCAGCCCATTGAACGTGTTGCCACCGGCGGATACCAGCGCATCCATTGTCTCGCCCAGCGTGTCGAGGTCACGTACGCGCACGCTCAACTGGTTCGAGGCCTGATAGCCGGTCAGACGCGGCTGGCCATTTGACCGGCTGGAATAATCATATTGCGGCTGCAGCGAGAAATTCGACGTCTGCATGTCGCTGCGATCAATATTGGCTGCCGCGAGCGCATCAAAGACGCCATTCATGGCCGCCGCATTGGCGCTCATCGCCGCCTGCGCGGTTTCGCCCTGAGTCTGGACCCCGGCATTCAGGAAGGCAATGTCGGGCTCGCGGTTCACCGACCCTTCTGCGGACAGGGTCAGCGTGGTTTCTGGCTGGATCGAATTCGGATGGGTCGTCTCGATCGGATCGGCATTTGGCGTAACGGTCGGTTCCGGCACCGCGCTCGCCGTCGCTTCGATCGGCTCAGCCGCGGTGGGTGTCGCCTCGCCTTGCCCGCCGCCACACGCGGCCAGAGTGACCAGGGCAAGGCCGGAAAACCCGGCCAACAGGCTCGATTTGAAATTCACAATCATGCATCCCTCCATACGGGTAAAAAACTTGCAGTCTCCATTGAATTGCGCCATTGCGGCGAGATCAAGTCTGGCGTTTTATACGTCTGTTCATCTTGGACCCATTTTGGATTCCAGGGCCTGTAGCTCAGTTGGTTAGAGCGGACCGCTCATAACGGTCTGGTCGGGGGTTCAAGTCCCTCCGGGCCCACCACTCCTTGCATAATATTGTCGCCATCTCGCATCCACGCTAGGCTGCCGCGCATGCGTCGCATCGACATTATGTCAGGCGATTTCAAAGTCGCCCCGCACGCCGTGCTTGCTGAAGCGCTGCAAGAGGGGCCGTTTGCGCGCGTGAAAGTGCCGCTATTTGGTCTGCTACCTGCCGCCCTGACGCATGAAACCGTGCAGACGGTGCTGAAACGGTCCGAGACGTTTGCTCTGGACGCGCGCAATGCCGGACATAATCGGGCTTTCGGGCTGCCTTTCATTCCAAAGTCTCTGCGCCTGCTTTCCAACAATATCCTGTCCCTCGATGATCCCGATCATCAGAGACTGCGCCGCCTCGCAGACGCGCCGTTTCGCCGGGCCGCGATCGAAATGCAGCGCGAGCAGGTCGGGGCATTCGTGGATGAATATCTTGATCAGATCGCCGCGCAGGACCAGGCTGAAATCGATCTCGCCGAAACCCTGTTCCGACCGCTGCCCGTCCGCGTCATCAGCGAATTGCTGGGCCTGACGGACGACGCAAAGATCCGGCTCATGCAGACCATGTCCGGCTTTTCCGGGGGATCCTCGACCTGGGCCATCTTGCGCGCTCTGTCCGGCATGGGCGGTGTGATCAATCAGCTGCGAGAGGAAATCGAGCGCGCCCGCAAGGATCCACGACCGGGCCTGCTCAGCGACTTGATTCATGCCGAGGCCGAAGGCGGCCAGATGAGCGAGGATGAACTGGTCTCACTCGTCCTGGTCCTGTTTGTCGCCGGGCACGATACGACCACCAATTTGCTATCGAGCGGCCTCTACACGTTGCAGACCGAGCCTGGCGCCTGGCAGACCGCGCTGACCCTGAGTGAAGATGGCTGGCGCGTCGCGGTCGATGAATTGATGCGGTTCGCCATGCCGGTTCACATGACCAAACCGCGTTTCCTGATCGCGGATACAGAGATTGCGGGTGTCCCCTTCAAGCGCGGGGACAAAGCGATTGCCTTGCTCGGCGCGGCCAATCTCGACCCGGCCGAATTTACAGCGCCGCTTACGCTGGATCTGACGCGGCGCCCCAACCGTCACACGGGATGGGGCGGCGGACCACATATCTGCCTCGGCCTGCACCTGGCCAAAATGGAAGCGGAACTGGCTCTGTCCGGGATCGCAGCGCGGTGGCCAGATCTGGCGCTCGGTGAAGGATTGAAATGGTCCAAGCGGATCGGGACCAGGGGTCTGGATACCATGCCGGTGCGATTGACTGGCTGATCGGTCAGAGCGGGTCAGGCGCCCGAACCCGCTTTACTCTGCGGCCGCCTTTTCCGCCGCACCGGCCAGGAACCCGCCGGACTGGCGCGCCCACAAGTCGGCATAAAGCCCGCCCGTATCGAGCAGCTCGGCATGCGTGCCCATTTCGGTAATGCCGCCATTGTCGAGCACGACCAGACGATCCATGGCTGCAATGGTCGACAGCCGATGGGCAATGGCGATCACAGTCTTGCCTTCCATCAGGCTGAACAGGTTTTGCTGAATCGCCGCCTCAACTTCGGAATCCAGCGCCGAGGTGGCTTCATCCAACACCAGAATGGGCGCATCCTTCAGGAAGATACGCGCAATCGCAATGCGCTGACGCTGGCCGCCGGACAGTTTGACTCCGCGCTCGCCGACTTGCGCGTCGAGGCCTTTGCGACCTTTCGCGTCCTCCAGATCGTGAATGAAGTCTGCCGCATCGGCGCGCTCGATCGCGGCCCAGACCTGTTCATCTGTCGCGTCGGGCACACCATACATGATGTTCTCGCGGATTGACCGGTGCAAGAGAGATGTGTCCTGGGTTACCATGCCAATGTGCTGACGCAGCGAGGCCTGCGTGACATTGCGAACCGACTGACCATCAATCGTGATGTCGCCGCGCTCGACATCATAGAAACGCAGCAGCAGGTTGACCAAAGTGGATTTGCCAGCGCCAGAGCGTCCGACCAGGCCGATCTTTTCGCCGCCGGCGACGTTGAGATCGAGCGCCTCAATCACTCCGCTCTCCTTGCCATAGTGGAAGCCGACCGTCTCAAACCGGATATTGCTGTCCGTGACCCGCAGCGCGGTGGCATCTGGTTTGTCTTCCACAGCGCGGCGTTTGGACATCATCGCCATGCCATCATAAACAACGCCAATATTCTCAAACAGGGCCGAGACTTCCCACATCACCCATTGCGACATGCCAACGATCCGCAAGGCGAGGCCGAGCCCGACCGCGATGGCGCCCACTGTCACCGCACCATCCATCCAGAACAGAATGCCGAGCGTTCCAATCGAGATGACGCAGATCGCATTGTTCAGATGGACCAGAGAATAGAAGGCCGTGATC
>JBCCZH010000106.1:0-8775 GCA_039188075.1 Pseudomonadota bacterium | reverse complement strand
TGTCTCTCGTGAGTTCGAGCGGACGTCTGTTGCCGGTGCCCTGCAGTTTGAACCAAATGATCGCTGGCAGACGACGATTGACGCGTTTTACACGGACACAGAAGACGCTGGTATCTTCCGCGGTGTCGAGACGCCGATCGCATCCTGGTCTTCAGCACAGTTCCAGGGCACGACGGGTTCGAGCGGGTTTGCAGATGCGGCGACTTACAACAATGTCACCACATTCCTGCGAACCGATACGGAAGGTAACACCGCCGAGATCTTTGCGATCGGTCTGAACACCTCTTACCAGGTCTCAGATCGCCTCAAGCTGACCGGCGACTATGCGCGGTCGACTCTGGATCGCAATGATATCGACTATGAATCCTATGCCGGGACCGGTTTTGCCGGATCTGGCCCAACCGACACGCTTGGTTTCGGCTTTGATGATGATGGTGAGTACCAGATCGTATCGGGTCTCGATTACACAGACCCGAGCGTGGTTGTCCTGACAGACCCGGGTGGCTGGGGCCAGGTTGGCTTTATCAAGGAGCCAAAGATCGAGGATGAGCTTAACCAGCTGCGCCTCGAGGCCGAATATGATCTCGATCATAGCGTCATTGGCGGCTTCAAAGGTGGTGTGATTTTCACTGATCGCGAGAAGACATTCGACTCAAATGAGAACTTCATTCGGGCCGGTGCCAGCTTCGTGAATGGCGAGCTGCCAATCCCGACCAACCGGATTTTGGGCAGCACCAATTCCGGCAATATCGGACTGGATATCATCGCTTATGATCCATCAAGCTTCCTGACGGACGGTACGTATTCCCTCGAGAAGGCGACGTTCGATACGGAATGGGTTGTCGAAGAAGAAATCACGACCTTCTACGCGATGGCTGAGGTCGACAGCACCTTTAATGGTGTCCCTGTCTTTGGTAATTTCGGCTTCCAGTATCAGGATGTTGACCAGTCTTCGACTGCCAAGCTGCAGGGCGGTGGTGAGCGTCAGCAAACGCTGGGCGCGTCTGAAGGTTACTTCCTGCCAAGTGCCAACCTGTCTTTCGAAGTCGATACAGACACGTTCCTGAGATTTGCGGTGGCTCAGACGGTGACCCGTCCGCGCCTCGACAATCTCGCTGCGAACCAGACGGTGTCGATCAACAATCAGGTGTGTGCTGATACAGATGGCGACTTCGTGCCGGACACATTGGTTGGCTTCACGCTGCCGACCAATCCGTGTTTCAATATCAGTGGCGGCAACCCGCAACTGGAGCCGTATCAGTCGACGTCCTTTGACGTGTCCTACGAAAAGTATTTCGGGCCAACCACGGCGCTCTCGGTTGCTGTGTTCCACAAGGAGCTCTCGGACTGGGTCGAAACCGCAACGGATACGCTGGACATTACGGAACAGCTGACATCTATCGGCATCCCGGCGCTTGATGCGTTCGTCGCGGCCAACCCACAAGTTGCCACCGCTGTGACCAGCTTCCCGGAGAATATCTCGGATGGCACGATCACGGGTATCGAAGCGACCTTGCGGATGAGCCTGGATGACTATCTGCCTGAGCAATTCGAAGGCTTCGGTTTCAATGCCAGCTATACGTATGCAGATAGCAGCCTGTCTGGCGCGATTACCGGCAACGATATTCGCATCCCGGGTTATTCAGACAATGTCTGGTCGGGCGATCTCTATTACGAAAACCATGGCTGGCGGACGCGTGTCAGTGCACGTCATCGCTCGGGCTTCCTGTCAGAAGTGCCACAGTTTGACGGGTCTCTGACCGGCGCAGAAGCGCAGTCCGAAACGATCGTTGATCTGCAGATCGGGTATGAGTGGGAAGAAGGCCCGCTCGAAGGTTTCGGCGTCAATTTTGAAGTCTTCAACCTGACCAATGAGCCATTTGTGACAGAAGCGGAAACCACGGACCCAAGCGTCGTCTTCCCAAGCCGTCACGAAGAATATGGCACCACGTACAACATCACGGTGTCCAAGAAATTCTAACTTTTGAGTGAGAGTTAGAATCCTCCCGGAAGGGGCCTGCTTTCGAGCAGGCCTTTTCTAATTATGGGTGTGTCCTCTGGGCGCGATCCAAAGAGCAGGCTAAGACGGAATCATGCAGAGCCAACACATTGAAAATGTTGTTATCGTCGGCGGTGGAACCGCGGGCTGGATCGCCGCCGCCGCGATGGCGCGCCTCCTCGGTTCTGCGGTCAGCATCACCCTGATTGAGTCTGAAGCGATCGGCACAGTCGGTGTCGGCGAAGCGACCATTCCACAAATCCGTCGGTTGAATGGCGTGCTCGGCCTCGATGAAAATGAGTTCGTGCGCGAGACAAGCGGTACGTTCAAACTGGGCATCGAGTTCAATAATTGGGGTCATGTCGGCGAAAGCTATCTGCACACATTTGGCGATGCGGGGATCAATCTCGCCAGCCTGCATTTCCATCATTACTGGCTGCGCAGCCGGGCGGAAGGCAACACTGCCGGGCTGTGGGATTACTCGCTGCATCACAAGGCCGCTTATGCCCATCAGTTCGGGCGCATGGAGCGGGTCGGCAATACCTCAATGACGGGATTGGCCTATGCCTTCCATTTTGATGCCGGCTTGTATGCGCGCTATCTCCGCAAGCACGCTGAGGCCAATGGTGTCACGCGCGTCGAAGGAAAAGTGATTGATGTTGCGCTGGCCCCCGAAAGTGGGTTCATCCAATCGGTGCAGCTCGAGAGCGGCGACATTGTCGCCGGTGATCTGTTCATCGATTGCTCCGGCTTTCGCGGCTTGCTGATCGGCCAGGCGCTGGACATCGGGTATCAGGACTGGTCGCAATGGCTGCCCTGCAATGGCGCTGTTGCTGTAGGATGTGAAAGCACGCAGCCCCTTTTGCCCTATACAAAGGCCACCGCACATGATGCCGGCTGGCAATGGCGCATTCCGTTGCAGCACCGCACCGGCAATGGCCACGTGTTCTGCGACAGCTTCACCACTGAGGAGGCGGTGACCGAAACCCTTCTGACGAACCTGGATGGCGCGCCACAAGGGACGCCGAAACGGTTACGCTTCACGACGGGTCGACGGGAAAAATTCTGGCACAAGAATTGTGTCTCGCTTGGTCTCGCGAGTGGATTTCTGGAGCCGCTTGAATCGACCTCCATCCATCTGATCCAGTCAAACGTCTCCAAGCTGATCGAGCTGTTTCCGGACAAGGCGTTCGACCCTGCGAATGAGGCCGAGTATAACCGCCAGGTCAGCCATGAATATGAGCTGATCCGGGACTTCCTGATCCTGCATTATCATCGGACCGATCGCGAAGATTCTGAGTTCTGGCGCTATTGCAAGAACATGCCTGTCCCGGACAGCCTGACCCAGAAGATGCAACTGTTTGAGGGCAATGGTCTGCTCTACAAGGACCCGGAAGACCTGTTCCGCGAGTCGAGTTGGGTACAGGTCATGGTCGGGCAGGGGCTTATGCCGAAGAGCTTCCACGCCATGGCCAATCGCCTGTCTTCAGAGCAGCTGGGCGCCTTTCTCGGCGATGTCCAGAAGCTGATCGCCCGTGCGACGGGTGAGCTGCCGCAACACGAGGCCTTCATAGACACTCACTGCAAAGCGGATTTGCAATAGCCATCAATGAACGCCTCATGCGTCGGCATTGCCTCGACAGCTTGAACCATGGCGTTTCGGATTGCCTGCAACCTATCCTGGACGGGCACGCCTTCCCGATGATTGGTCATCGCCGGCGCCCGCGCGGGCACGATGTCCTGGCCGAGATAGACGGCGATCCAACTCGGATTGTGGAACAATTCCCGCTCGTCTGAAATCACCATGCCGTGCGTTTGGAAATGATCGATCTTATAGGTCAGACGATCCGGGATCGGCATGTTCGCGCAATACCGCCAGAACTCTGAATCCTCTCGCTGTGTCGCGGTATAGTGCAGGATCAGGAAGTCGCGGATCCGCTCATACTCGGCAATGGTCAGCGCATTATACTCTTCAGCCAGAAGCGGCGACATGGCCTTGCTGGGGAACAACGCCAAAAGACGCATGATGCCATACTGGATCAGATGCAGGCTGGTCGATTCCAGCGGTTCCATGAACCCGGCCGACAGCCCGACCGCAACACAATTCTTGTTCCAGAACTTTTTGCGGCGACCGGTGACAAATCGAAGGTGTTTCGGGTCGCTGGTTGGCGCACCATCGAGCGATGACAAAAGCGTCTGTTCTGCCTCGTCAGCCTCGAGATACTCGCTGCAATAGACATAGCCATTGCCGGTGCGATGCTGCAGCGGGATACGCCATTGCCAGCCGGCTGATTTCGCTGTGGACTTGGTATAGGGAATAATCGCGGACGTTTTCTCGCATGGCGCGGCGACTGCGCGATTGCATGGCAACCAGTGTGACCAGTCTTCGTAGCCGGTCGCGAGTGTCTTCTCGATCAACAGACCAAAAAAGCCGGAACAGTCGATGAAGAGGTCAGCCGCAAAGGTCCGCTCGTCGTCCATTGTGACGTGTGAGAGAAACCCGGATTCGGGATCCTGCGCGGCGTCGACCACGCGGCCTTCGATCCGAGTGACACCGCGGGCTTCGGCATATTTGCGCAAATAGGCGGCATAAAGCGTTGCATCGAAATGATAGGCATAGTCGAACCGTGACTGGACATTCCTGCGGTCCGCCAGTGGGTGCGAGAACCTGCCGGCCCGCGAGGCAGCCCAGGCCATGGAATATTCATCAATCGGGGTCGGGTCGCCGTTCAGATGTTCCCGCATCCAGTGCTGATAGAAGGGGACATGGTCGAACTCAGCGCCATAATGGCCGAACGGGTGGAAATAGGAATGGCCGATGCGCGACCAGTCGATAAACTCGATTCCCAGTTTGAACGACCCATGGGTTTCACGGACAAACGTCGCTTCATCAATGCCGAGGCGCTGATTGAAATACCGGATTGGCGGAATGGTGGCTTCACCCACCCCGACCGTGCCAATGGCTTCGGATTCGATCAGTGTGATGTCACAGGACGAGCCCAGATCATTGGCCAGCGCTGCTGCTGTCATCCAGCCGGCTGACCCGCCGCCGACAATGACAATGCGCTCAATGGGATCGTTGGATTTTGCCATTTCAGTCCGATCCGCCTTTTCAGTTTTTCGCATTCAGGCTCTATCGTTTTGTCTAGCAGTTTTTTAGGGTCAGGTAAGCAGATAAAATTCAGTATCAGGCGCTGATTTTGTTAGGAATTCACCGTGGAACAGGTTGAGATAGAGCTTGCGAACACAACCGCTGAAACCGTCGGCGATGAGCAGACGAAAATCATCAGAGTTGCCGACTATTTCACCCGGCCTGAGACGATTGTCGATGCCGCCGCGCAGGCGTCGTATGCGCACATAAATCCGCATTATCCGGGTATTCGGGCCACGGCGTCTGCAGACCTGTTGAGCCTGCTTTGCCGGACAGTTTCGAAGCTCGCGGTCAAGCATCTTGAACAACCTGAACGCGACTGGATTGGCCAGGCCTGGTTCTCGATTGTCACCCATAATCCGACCCAATTGACGCCCATCCAGCGCTTGCCGCATTTTGACGGGTTCGATGAAGACCAGCTCGCCATCATGATCTATCTCAATCACACGGCGCATGGTGGCACAGCCTTTTATCGCCAGAAGGCGACCGGTTATGAGCGTATCACTGAGCCGCGCTTTCCCGAGTACAAGACGAAGCTCGAGTCTGGCGTACGAGCGTCCGGTCTGCCCCCGGCGCGATACATCACCGATGGCGCACCGCTCTTCGAACAGATTGGCGATTTTGGCGCTGCGTTTAACAGCCTGATCCTTTATCCCGGCACACTGTTGCATAGCGGCGTGATCGACAATGACGTCCCATTATCGAGCGACCCCAGGACAGGCCGTTTAACCTTGAATGGATTCTTTCGCCCAGCTTAAGCCGTTGCACTTTCACGGCTTGTACACCGATCATACCAGGCAGAGACGGTCTTCAGATCCCGGTTCAATGGCTGTCCGACCTGTTCACCAAAAGCAAGGAAAGTCGACAGCAGGATATCGGCCAGGGAATAGTCTGACCCGGCGAGGAAGGGGCGATCGCCCATCTGACCATCGAGCCAGGTCAGCTTGTCCTGGACACAGGCTTTCAAACCGTCCGACGCTTCGGGAATGCATCGCATCCGGCTTTCAAACATTGGCAGGCCTTCCGCGTACCGGAACCCGTTGGTCAGGGGTTCGCAGACATTCAGGTCTGCCCAGCGCGTCCAGCTGCGGATCTGGGCGCGGGCTTCCGGCGTCTCGCCCATCATGGGTGAGCCCGGTTGCGTCTCATCGAGATACTCGCAGATGACTGTAATCTCGGTGAGCAGGGTACCATCATCGAGCAGCAGGGCCGGTAACTGCCCGGCAGGATTGACTTCCAGATAATCGGCTTTCCGATTTTCACCTGTCATGATGTCAATCTCTTCCAGGTCGAGCGTAATCCCGCGCTCGGCCATAAAGGTTCTGACCACTTGCGGATTCGGACCGATCGAATTGTAGAGCTTCATATCTTCCTCCTGTGGGGACCTAGGCCTCAATCCCCAATTGTTCGAATGCAAAGGCGCGAATGCCTTTATAGTCAGCCTTGCCGTTTGGCGCGCGCTTCAGGTCTGGCGAGAACAAGACCCGTTTGGGCGCTTTGTAAGGCGCCAAGCGGGTCCGGACAAAAGCGCGCAATGTATCCTCGTCGGTCTGCGCACCATCAGTGAGTTCAACCACGCCGGTCACGGCTTGACCCCATTTGTCATCCGGCACGCCGACGACGAGGGCATCGCGCACGGCATCATGCTCTTTCAGGGCTTCCTCGACTTCTTCAGGATAGATTTTCTCGCCTGCCGAGTTGATGCAATTGGAACCGCGCCCCAGCAAGGTCAGGGTGCCGTCAGCTGCCACTTTGCACCAGTCGCCGGGGATGGCGTAACGCACGCCATTTATCGTGCGGAAAGTCTCCGCCGTCTTCTTCTCGTCCTTGTAATAGCCGAGCGGCACGGATCCGCCGCGCGCGATCAGGCCGGTTTCATCCGAACCGGGTTGGATCTCACGACCATCTTCCGAGAAGACTTTGCAATGCTCACCGATCTCGAATTTTGCTGTTTCGGAGACGCCTTCCGCCGTGGTCACAGACATGCCGAAGCCGACCGCTTCAGAGGCCCCGAAACTGTCCATCAAAGCGACTTGCGGGATATGCCGGATCAGACCCTGTTTGACCTCCATGCTCCACATCACGCCGGATGAGGTGATGCTAGCGACGGAGGACAGATCATATTTGCCTGGATTCTCTTCCAGAACATTCAGCATCGGCTTGGCGAACGCATCTCCCACGATCGCCATGGCGGTGACGCCATTGCGCGCCACGGTGTCCCAAAGCTCTTCCGGATCAAATCTGGTCTTGGTTTCAAGCGTGACGATCGCGCCGCCATTCAGGAAGGCGCCCAATGCCGTGAACAGACCAGTTCCATGCATCAAGGGGCAGGCGGGCAATTGCCGGCCGAACTGGCCGACTTCATTCACGAAGGCGCGATGGTCATCCCAGTCGTTCGGGGCAGAGCCGTATATCCGGCGCATTCCATCAAGATTGGCATCGCGCCAGATATGATGTGACCACATCACGCCTTTCGGCATGCCGGTCGTGCCCCCGGTATAGAGGAACATGAGATCGTCCGGCGATCGTTCAATCTCCAATGGCTGGCCATCGCCGGATGTCGCAAGCGTTTCGTAAGCCACTGCAAAGGCGGGCGTGTCCGGCCCGCCGCCAACTTCTGCCCAGATCTTCACTTTCGGAAGCCGGTCCCTCACGCGAAGGACATTGTCGCGAAACTCAACATCGAACAGCACGACAGTGCTGTCTGAATTGTCGATAATGTAGACGAGCTCATCATCCAGATATCGGTAATTGACGTTCACATGAGTCAACCGGCCTTTGAAGCTGGCGGCCAGGCCTTCGACATATTCCGGCTGATTGCGCATATAGAAGCCGACTTTGTCGCCCACGCTCGCGCCATGCTCGAGCAACCAACGCGCGACATTGTTCGACCGCGCCGTCATGTCTGGCCAGGAGACCACGCGATCGCCATGGATCATGGCCGGATTGTCGACGCCAAGATGGGCCCCATTATCGTCCAGCAAGTCACCAAAATTCCAGATTGTCTTGGCCATTTTGGCTCTTCCTCCCGATCTGTTTTGACCAGAGCATAGCCAGAAAAGAACCGGTGAGTAGGGCCTCCGCCGCGGAAATCAGGCTTAGAACAGACTGCCCTGATCTGAGCCGTCCGGTTTGTCTGCCGGTTTCCTGGGGGCGGTGCGTTTGGGTTTCGGGCGTTGCGCCGGTTTGGCGTCGCCAATCGGTGACAACGCGACTTCACCATCTGCCACTGTCAGATCGACGTGTGGCAATTGCGCAATCTGTTCGGCGGATCGCACAATCTTGCCATCCGGTGCTTTCACGATCGCATAGCCGCGCTTCAGCGTCGCTTGATAGGACAAGGTTTCGAGCAGCTTTTCCTGTGCTTGAAAGGCTTGTAGTTTGGTCTGCAGGATCCGATCGAGGGCCGGGCGGGCACGTCTGGCCGTATCAATCAGTGATGTTCGCGCCCGCCGCGCATCCGCCACCAGGGGTTCGGGGCGTAGCCGTGACGCCGTGCGCGCGAATGCGATCCGCTTGCGCGAAGCCGCCTGGGCAAGCCCTGCAGCCAGGCGGGATGACAGGTTCTCAAGTTGGCCACGCTTCTCGCGCACCACCTGTTTCGGGCTGATCAGCCCGGCGCTCA
>JBCCZH010000105.1:0-8831 GCA_039188075.1 Pseudomonadota bacterium | reverse complement strand
TATCCGACTTGTTGGCAGACATACTGGGTCGGTTGCGGCCCAAACGGGTTTACCGTGATCAACAAGATGTTGCCTTGAACCTGCATTCGGGCACGAAATCGGTCATACGTCGAAACTTCGGTAAAGTCGGCATATTCGTTCTCACCGGTAAAGGCATAGCTGGCCGTCTGCGAGACAAGTTGCCCCTGATAATACACGGTGCTTTCGCCCGTTCCGATAACGCCTGTAATGCTGCCATCAGATCCGATGACACGTCCTGCGGTGCCAACAACCTCGACTTGTGCTGTGAGCTGCGCCTGCATCCCGCCAATATCGCACATGTATTGAACGACCGAAGTCTGTGCTGTGGCCATGGGCAGCCCGAACACGGCAACACTTATCGCGGTTCCTACCAATCTGATCATACTCGTCCCTCCACACTAATGTTGATCTATCTCATACCATATCGACGCCGCCCGAGCAGCTCAGTTTCTTGAATGAGGCATGGCCTGCCCTCATCCCTTGCCCAGCCCAGCAAACACAGTAGGTTGCGCCTCTTGCAAGGGAGTTCTGACAATGGGCGACAGGATCTTTATCGGTGGCGCGGATATGGATGGCGAAGGCACACCAAATGATGCCCAGACCTTGCTGCTCAATCGCGCCAACCGGCATGGCATTGTCGCCGGCGCCACCGGCACCGGCAAGACGGTCACCCTGCAAATCCTTGCTGAGGGGTTCTCGAAGGAAGGCGTTCCGGTCTTCTGCGCCGATGTGAAGGGCGACCTGTCCGGCATCTGCGTCTCTGGCAGTCCGGAGCACAAGCTGCACCCGAAACTGATCTCACGGGCCGAGAAAATCGGGTTCGAGGATTATGACTATGACGCCACGCCGACGGTCTTTTGGGATGTGTTCGGCAAAAAGGGCCACCCGGTTCGGACCACGATTTCCGACATGGGACCGCTGCTCCTGTCGCGCCTGATGGACCTGTCGGAGACTCAGGAAGGCGTGCTCACCGTCGCCTTTGAATATGCCGATGATGAAGGCATGCTGCTGCTCGACCTCAAGGATTTGCGCAAACTGCTCGCGCATATGGCCGAAAAGGAAGTGCGCACCGCGATCAGCCGCGAATATGGCAATGTCGCCCCGGCCTCGATCGGCGCCATTCAGCGCCGCCTGCTGGTGCTCGACCGCGAAGGGGCGGAACAGTTTTTTGGCGAACCGGCGCTTGATCTGAAGGATTTCATGCGCACCACGCGCGATGGCCGCGGCATCGTCAATGTACTCGACTCGACGACGCTGATTAACAGCCCGCGCCTGTATTCCACATTCCTGCTCTGGCTCTTGTCGCAACTGTTTGAAGACCTGCCCGAGGTCGGTGATCCGGACAAACCGAAAATGGTCTTCTTCTTTGATGAAGCGCATTTGCTGTTCAATGACGCGCCGCGCGCGTTGCTGGAAAAGATTGAACAAGTGGTCCGCCTGATCCGCTCGAAAGGAATTGGCGTCTTCTTCGTCACCCAGAATCCGCGCGACTTGCCGGACAGTGTGCTGGCGCAGCTCGGCAATCGCATTCAGCACGCCTTGCGCGCCTACACGCCGGCCGAACGCAAGGGCGTCAAAGCCGCGGCGGAATCCTTTCGCGAGAATCCGGCTTTCGATGCGCAGGAAGTGATCACCGATCTCGGGGTGGGCGAGGCGCTGGTCTCGACCCTGGATGAAAAAGGCGCACCGGGTGTCGTGCAGCGCACCCTGATCCGCCCGCCCAGCTCTCGCCTGGGGCCGGCCACCGCAGCCGAGCGCAAAGCCGAGATGAAGAATAGCCCCGTACTCGGCCTGTATGATGAAGCGATTGATCGCGAGTCGGCTTATGAAATCCTGCTCAAGCGGGAAGAAGAGGCAGCGGCCGCGGCAGAGAAGCTCGCCAAGGAAGAGTTGAAAGCCCAAAAAGAGCTCGAAGAGAAAAAAGCACGGCAAAAGAAAAAGACCTCGACCCGTCGCCGATCGACCCGCATGACCACGACCGAGCGCGCCATCAATACCGCCTCACGCACGATTGCGCGGCGCGTGACGGACTATGTTCTGCGCGGTATTCTCGGCTCTCGCCGTCGATAGGAGCGCAGATTGACCGAGGCCGGGGATAAACGATCGCAGCTGATCGATCAGCTTGCCGACCATGTCCTGGCCGAAGGCCTGTTGCATGCCAGCTTGCGCCCTCTGGCCAAGGCGGTTGGGACCAGTGACCGGATGCTGCTTTATTATTTCAAGGACAAGAATGAGCTGATTGAAGCGGTTCTGGATCGGATCACCGCGCGCATCACGCTGATCCTGGATCAATCCTCAGCGCCGGAGCCCCTGCCCCTTGAACAATTGGCGCCGATGCTGGCGCAATCGATGAAGTCTGACCTGTTCTGGCCCTATTTGCGGCTCTGGCTGGAAGTTGCGGCTTTGTCAGCGGGCGGCGATCCACTTTATCAGACGTGCGGCGAACGCATTGGCCGCGGCTTTGTCGACTGGGGCGCCAGCCAGCTCAAGGTTGCGGACGAAGCCGATCGCTCGCGCCAGGCGGCGAAGCTGCTGGTCCTGGTCGAAGGCGCCGTCCTGCTGCGCAGTCTGGGTCTGGAAGATGTCGCCGATCAGGCCCTGACGCCTGAGGCTTGATCGCGTACCTTGCGCGCTTCGACCAACAGGGTTGAGCCGCGCGCCTGTTTGGGCGGCGCCAGCCATTGGATGGGCCAGGACAGGCAGAAGGCGATGACTTTCCTGAGCCTCAGGCTCGCCCCGAAACGCCGCTCGCGCGCGCCCATCCAGCCTGAGAATTTTGCCATCCACCAGAGCTGATACTCCCAGGGCTCGACCGGAAAGCGAGTAACCTCAACCACGTCCAGACCCACCTTGGCGAGCGTCTTGCGCAGCGCCGCCTCGGTCCACCAGCTGACATGATGCGGCGGCGCGTTCAGCATCAGATCCGGGACGCGCGACACATAGCTGTCGGCATCTGGCACGCCGACCATCATGCGTCCGTCTGATTTCAGGCACTGCGCCATCTCGGTCAGGAAGGCGTTTGGATCGTCGACATGTTCAAGCACCTGAAAGGCGGTGACCAGGTCTGCGGGTCGAAAATCCTCGGACTGCAACCAGTCCGCCACCAGATCCGATCGTAAATTCCGCCCGCGATCTCGCGCGGCCTGAACCGCGGCTGGGTCTTGCTCCAGCCCGATATAGTCGGCGTCCGTCAGATAAGCAGCAAAGTCGCCATTACCGGCGCCGATATCGAGGACGAGGTCACCCGGCTGAATCCGCGTCGCCGCGTGGACATGTTCGAGCTTGCGATCCGGATGATACCATTTGAAGCGGCGCAGCGCTTGATAGAAGGCCGCGTCGCCAAGGATACGGGGCAGAAAATCCATGCGCCCGGTTTCAGCATCCATGCGCAGCTCAACCTGCTCAATACCGTCGAACAGGTGCGCCACATCGACCCCGAAATCCTGACGCCAGGATCGGACGAGATCTGCCGCACTGAGCGTTTCCAGCAGACATGGATCAGATGCTTCGGAGGCGCCCCGTTTCATCCCTCTGTCCTATCGCGGTTTCTGCCTGCGCGGGAACACATGATCGTGAAAGGCTCTGATGTTTCCGCTGCGTGTAGGCTTCCCTAGAGGCATTGGCATGCTTAAATGAACGGTGACGCGCGTGTCACGCAGGCATGTTCGCAAGACATCAAGACAGGTAACGGGAGGCGCAAGCCATGAAAGAGTATCTACAATTCTATATTAATGGCGAATGGGTCGACCCGGTTGAGCCGCGCACGCTCGACGTGGAAAACCCGGCCACCGAAGAACCTTTTGCGACCATCTCGCTCGGTTCGTCTGCGGATGTCGACAAGGCCGTCGCGGCCGCCAAGGCCGCCTTCCCGACTTTCTCGCAGACCAGCGTCGAATATCGCGCCGACCTGCTCGACAAGATCACCGCGGGCATCCAGGCCCGGATGGGTGACATGGCGGAAGCGATTTCCGACGAAATGGGCGCGCCAATGTGGCTCGCCAATGCAGCGCAAGTTCCGGCCGGCATGGGCCATGTCGCCACGATGAGCCAGATCCTGCGCAATTACGAGTTTGAAGAGCAACGCGGCACGACCCTGCTGCGCAAGGAGCCGATCGGCGTCTGTGGCTTCATCACGCCCTGGAACTGGCCGCTCAACCAGATCACCTGCAAAGTCGCTCCGGCGATTGCAGCCGGCTGCACCATGGTGCTGAAGCCGTCAGAAATTTCGCCGCTGAATGCGATGATCTTTACCGAAATCATGCATGAAGCCGGCGTCCCGGCGGGCGTGTTCAACCTGGTCAATGGTGATGGCCCGAGCGTGGGTGCGCATCTGTCCGGTCATCCGGATGTCGACATGATGAGCTTCACCGGCTCCACCCGCGCCGGTATTCTGGTCGCCCAGGCCGCAGCCCCGACCGTGAAACGCGTGGCGCAGGAATTGGGCGGCAAGTCACCCAACATTGTTCTGCCAAGCGCCGATCTGCAGCAGGCTGTCGGCGGCGGCGTCATGCAGATGATGACCAATTCCGGCCAGTCCTGTAACGCGCCGAGCCGCATGTTTGTGCCACGCGGCAGCAATGAAGAAGCCAAGGCAATCGCCAAGGCCGCGGCCGAAGCTGTGAAAGTGCAAATGCCGCGCGAGGCTGACAAGGGCGCGATCGGTCCGATCTCGAACGGCAATCAATATGCCAAGGTTCAGGATCTGATCCAGAAGGGCATTGATGAAGGCGCCACCCTGGTGGCCGGCGGCACGGGTCGTCCGGAAGGCCTCAATCGGGGCTATTTCGCCCGCCCGACTGTGTTTGCCGATGTCACCAATGACATGACGATTGCGCGCGAGGAGATTTTCGGACCGGTTCTGGTCATGATCCCCTATGACAGTGTCGATGAAGCCGTTGAGATGGCGAATGACACCGAGTATGGCCTGGCCGGCTATGTTCAGGGCGAAGCCGGCGAAGCGGCCCAGATCGCCAATCGCATCCGCGCTGGCCAGATCCAGGTCAACGGCCAGGGTCCGGATTTCTCAGCCCCGTTTGGCGGCTATAAGCAATCCGGCAATGGCCGCGAATGGGGCGAACATGGCTTTGAGGAATTCCTTGAAGTGAAAGCCGTGATGGGCGCAGCTGCAGCATAACAAGCCCCAAAACTGAGAACATCGAAAAGGAGCGAACCCATGGTTCGCTCCTTTTTATTTTGTACAGACGATAGCCACGTAAGATTTTGGCACGCAACATAGTCCCATTGTCTTATTTTAACAAAATGGGTTGTATTTAAGCAATATTATTATTGATCAAGCGTTCTACTCGTAACATCAATTTCACCCGTAAATGTTACTCGGGATTATTGATAATATGCGCTTGAATACAAAACCAAATAGAACTCGACTACTTTCGGCGACATCCGCATGTGTTTTAGGGGCCGCTATTTTTAGCGCACCGGCAAACGCAATTGTACCCAATGACGACCAAACACCGAGTGACGTTCTCGACAATGAGACCGATGTGACGGGCATTGGCATGTTCGTCGTCGAATATTTCGAAAATGGCGAGACCTCTTTTGGCACTTGCACCGGAACGCTGATAAACCCTCGCACCGTCCTGTTTGCAGCCCATTGTGTGAACGACCTTCCAGCAGGCGCGTTAACGTCAAACCTGCAAGCTGGTTGGGGGTTCCAAACCTATGCCCTTCCGGGTTTGTCGCATCTCGTCAACAACAATTACCAAACCAACACCGCCCTCGCCGCATATGGCGTCAATCAAATAGATTGGCATCCAGACTCGCGACTCAGGCCAGAGGCCGGAGGTTTCCTGGAAGCGGACATCGCCCTTGCGACGCTCGATACGCCAGCGGCAGATGTACCGACCTGGGTGACACTGTTTTCGCCCTTACCGACGCCCGATGAAATCGATCCGGAAACAGGCACGGGGTATCACGTAGATATTGTGGGATATGGACTAACAGGCAATGGAACAATCGGGTCTTTCATCGATCTCGATAATGACGGCGAAAACGATAACCAAATCGATTTTCGCCGGCGTGCGGCCGAGAACATGCTCGCTGCGCTAACTTCTCTGGATGCCCTTGATGATGCAATATTCGGTCAAAATTCAAACCTGCCAGCGCTCCTCTATCAACTGGACTTCGATGATCCGGACGGCACAAACCCGTTCGATTATAATTTGTTACGTGACGAGGCGCTGCCCAGAGAGGGCCTGACGGCAAGTGGTGATAGCGGCGGCCCCCTCATCCTGGATGCCGCCGGCAATCCGGGGATTTCCGAGGACCTGGTCATCGGCACGCTTTCCGGCGGAACAAGATTCTTCGACGATGCTCCAGTGAGCGGTTATGGCAGCATCAGTTTGTATCAACCGCTCTTTCCGTACTGGGACTGGATCGTCGAAAATAACCCTTACCGGTACGCTGGCGCCAAAGCTGGATCGGGAGATTGGGAAGACCCGGATCATTGGCAGTCCCTGCAGGACCCGAATTTCAGAATCATTGATACCAATGGCGCCCTCGTGACCGGGTTACCAAATCGCCCCGGGGCCGGAATCAATGCCGCCGGTCCGGGCTTCGGCCAAGCCTGTATCGACGTCCCGCCGCGCGACAATCCGATCGGCTTCACCACTTGCGCCGACATTTCGCCGCCTGGAGCAGAAGATGGCTGGTTGAGCGCGACCCCACTACCAGACCCGACCATCGATAATGGTCTGCCGGGCGCGACCAATTTCGTGCCGAACAATCGGGCGCCGGACCCGGACGCGAATGTCGCGGCGCGATATTTTGATGTCACCCTCTCGAATGTGGGTCGAACGACCCTGTCCAGCGAGGTCGAAATCGATCGGCTGACCGTGACCAAGCGCGCAAAACTCCACGTTGCTCAAGACGGTGATCTGACCAGCTTGATGGATATCACGCAATCTGGCTATACCTCGAACGTGATCGTCGATGGTCGGCTCGCCACACCAGGCGATTATCTCCTCGTGTCCGGCTGGCTGTTCGGGTCGGGAACTGTGGAAGTTGATCACCTGACCAACGTCGCCGGCGTGATCGCACCTGGAAATGTTGGCTCGCTCGGTCCGCTCACAATTGATGGTTCCCTCGTGCTCGCATCCCGCTCAATTGTCGCATTCCAATTGGATGATGAACTCAATGGTCGCCTAGATGTGACCGGCAATATCAATCTGGGGGGAGCTTTGGTGGTCGTGGGGGACACAAATTACGGCAATCGTCACCGGGTCATCGACTATGGAGGTGCGGTGACTGGCGGGTTTGATCAGGAACTGATCCTCGGACATCGTGGCGTGTTGACGGTCGACGTGATCGATCAGGACAACTCGATCTATGCTGAAATCGGCGCGAGTTCTCTGGCAGACCACCTCCCGAATAACGTGTCGACCAATCAAACACGGGTCGGGAGGGCCCTGGATGCCGCACGAGAGATAAATTACGACGCCTTACAAAGCGTCTATCAGCCGATCGATCAAATGGATGGGCTGACTCTTGCTTCGACCTTTGATCAGATGGTTCCCAGAGACGCGTTTCTGGCGGGCCAGACTTTGCGCAAGATGGGGGGCGCCCTTGACCGGCGTGTTCGCAAGCGCCTGCGCAGAAGCCGACGAAAGAAAGGTGGGTTTCTGTTTTCCGGGTCGAGCGATATGCTGATGCAAAATTCGGTATCCCGGCAATCTCACCGAAATGCAGGCTTGGAACAAATGGTCTCCCTGTCCAATCTCGAAGACCGGACACCATCTGAACGGGTCGATGGATTTGGAGGATTCGCGACCATTTCGCGTTTCGCGCCGGACAGTCTGGCTGGATTTTCGGCAACCCAGATTGATATGGATGGCTATTCAATTACCGGCGGTCTGGACCGCGAGCTGTCGAATGGGGCCGTGATTGGCGCGATTGCCAGCCACTCTCAATCCAATGGAATTTCGGATCTTGGCTCAGACGCCAGCAGCCTTGATGGCAGCACATTCGGCTTCTATGGCACAACGCCATTTTTGGGTGCGAGCTTTGTCGACGCCTATTTCACCGTCGGGCAGTTTGGAACCAGGGCGGATCGGACTGCCATATTGCCGGATCAGATCGCAACTTCGACCGGACAGTCCACAGCGCAAATGATGACGAGCAATGTCACGTTTGGGCGCGCGTTCGCGTTCGAGGACGGGTTCAGCATCACCCCGCAGATGCAGGTTTATGACGCGACATATGCGTTTGATGATTATCAGGAAACCGGATCTGTTTTCGCGCTCGATGTGGATGCCCGCGAAATCAGGACCACGCAATTAAAGTTTGGCGCAGCCATGGATTGGACGGATCTGGACCTGGATGGATTTTACCCATCCCTGTCTGCCTTTTGGGTTAAAGACGTGAATGCCAAGACGGATAGGATTCGAACCCGGTTTACCGCAGCGCCCGAGGCGACCGAAATCTTGTTCGACGGCGCTGCGCCGAATCGAGACTGGCTCGAACTCGACGCTCGACTTGCCTTTCAATATTCCGAGGCGTTGAGTGGCTCGTTCGGCATTTCCCACACGGGCAATGCGCAGTCTCAGTCAGAAACCCTGCTCGGCGGCGCTGTGAGGCTGCGTTTCTAGCGAAATGGCAGAGCTCACATCGTCTCTGTTCAGTTCAACGATTCCAGCCGGAACACCTCGCCATTTAGCGAGACAATGTAGAGATTGCCCGTTTCATCCGTGCCGAACGCTGTGATCGAGGTCAGGCTGCCGAGGTTCGGCGTAAAATCACTGGTCAGGACGGTGAAGGCGCTTGAGGCGACCGTCTGACCATTGACCAGGTCCGCG
>JBCCZH010000104.1:0-8866 GCA_039188075.1 Pseudomonadota bacterium | reverse complement strand
CTGTATTCCAACTGACAGGAGCAGTCTGATGGCCGAAGCCTATATTGTCGACGCCTGCCGCACGCCCCGCGGCATCGGTAAACAAGGGAAGGGCGCGCTGGCGCACCTTCATCCACAGCATCTCGGCGCGACCGTGCTTGGTGCAATTCGCGACCGCAACAATCTGAATACGGCGGAAGTCGATGATGTTATCTGGGGCACTAGCTCCCAGCGTGGCGCGCAGGGGGCCGACCTGGGGCGTATGGCGGCTTTGGATGCCGGTTATGATGTGAAGGCATCTGGCGTTACGCTGGACCGTTTCTGCGGATCCGGGATCACGACGGTGAACATGGCGGCCGCGCAAGTCATGTCCGGAATGGAAGACATTGTCATTGCCGGTGGTACCGAGATGATGAGCTACACCTCCGCCACAGCAGATCCGAAAGTCCCGCCTATGCTGGATGCCGGCAATATGAGCTTGCGCGAGAAGCACCCGCAATCACAGCAAGGCGTTTGCGCTGATGCGATCGCAACCCTGGAAGGGATTGATCGCGAAGCGGTGGATCAACTGGCTGTAGTCAGTCAGGAACGCGCCGCACGCGCCATCGCTGAAGGACGCTTCGATAAGTCGGTTGTGCCCGTCTATAATCCGGATGGATCTCTGGCGCTCGACAAGGAAGAATTCCCGCGCCCGGGCACGACGATGGAGAGCCTTGGCGGCCTCAAGACCGTGTTCAACATGTTCATGGATATTCCGGTCGATGATCAGGGCAACACTTACGGCACCATGGTGACGAAGAAGTATCCTGAACTCGAAGGCAAAATGAATCATGTCCACCATGCCGGTAATTCGTCCGGCGTTGTCGATGGTGCCGCAGCTCTATTGCTGGCTTCACAGGATGCGCTCGACAAGAATGGCTGGACACCGCGTGCCCGTATCGTTGCGACAGCGAATATGGGCGACTGTCCGACGCTGATGCTCAACGCACCAGTGAATGCCGCGAAGAAAGTGCTAGAAAAAGCCGGTCTTTACAAGGACGATATCGATGTCTGGGAAATCAATGAGGCCTTCTCGGTGGTCGCCGAGCGGTTCATTCGCCACCTCGATCTCGACCGCGAAAAAGTGAACATCAATGGCGGCGCGATGGCGCTCGGTCACCCGATTGGCGCGACAGGGTCGATCCTGATTGGCACCGCGCTGGATGAGCTTGAACGTTCCGGTGGCAAGTATGGTCTCGTCACCATGTGCGCCGCAGGCGGCATGGCGCCGGCGGTGATTATCGAACGGGTCTAGTCTAACGTCTCCGTGACCGCCTCGCTCGCCTGGTCGGCGGGTAGAGGTTGGTCATTGAGACGTCGCGCGCCAATCGCGAATACGATCATGGCCAACACGGTCAATCCGGTCGCCAGGAAGAAAGGCGCGCCGGGAAGATAGAGTCCGTCTTCATCAGTATAGGCCGTGAAGATGAAGGCCATCGTCGCCGGGCTGACAATCGAGGCCAGGCTATACAGACTGGTAATTGCGCCTTGCAGCTCGCCTTGTGAATCCGCGGGCGTCCGCGCCGTCATCAGGGCCTGTAGGGCCGGGCTCAAAAAGCCGGCAAAGGCGCCGATCGCAATCGCGATATAGATCTGAAGCCCGGTCTGCGCGAAACCCAAAATGACAAATGAGACGATGCCGATGGCGAGCGCGAAATAGACCGCTTTGACTTCGCCAAACTTCGCAATGACCGGGCCGGTCAATCCGCCCTGAACGCCGGCGACGCCAAACCCATAGACGCTGATCGACAAGCCGATCAGGAAGGGTGTCCAGCCGGCGACCGCGGCAACATAGAATGACCAGATGCTCGAATAGGAATGATTGCCGAGCTGGATACAGAATAGCGCGCCCAGGATAATGAGCACGCTGGGAAACCGGCCGATCGAAATCAGGCTCCCTAATGGATTGGCGCGCGCCATCGAGAAAGGACGCCGGTTCCGGGCCTCGAGCGTTTCCGGATAGAAGAAGAGCCCCCAGATAAAGACCAGGAAGATCATCGCGCCGGAAACAATGAAGGGTAGGCGGACCCAGTATTCGCCGAGCAGACCCCCAAGCGCCGGTCCGAAAATAAAGCCAAGTCCCAGCGCCGCGCCAGCAAATCCGAACAGTTTGGCACGTTCATCGGGTTCTGAAATGTCGACCAGGCTGGCATAGCAGGTGGCATAGGTCGCGCCGAAAATGCCGGAGATGATCCGGGCAATGAACAGCCAGGTCAGGGTCGGCGCCCAGGCCATAATAAAACTATCTATCGCAAAGCCGAGCAGGGCGATCAAAAGGATGGGCCGGCGTCCGAACCGATCGCTCAAGCCCCCAAGGATTGGCGCGAAGACGAATTGCATGATGGCAAACGTGGTCAGCAGCAAGCCGGCAATGGTCGCCCCTTCGCTCAAGTCAAGATTGGCGACGTCCTTGAGCAGGTCGGGCATGATTGGCATCAATAGTCCGAACCCGACCGCATCAAAAAACACGATCGCGCAAATAAACAGAATGATACGTCCCTTGGATGACCTGTCAGACATGAATGTTCCCCCGAAGAAATCGCGGTTAACACAGTTCTGATGCAATCGAAACGAGTTTTCCGTCCGGCCTATACAATCCAGACAATCGGAACATTTGAGGCGACGCTGTACGAACCGGAAATTTCCGAATCAAATTTTCCCCGGACGCGCGAGTAAGACTGGTCAAATTGACAACAAACCGTCATAGTTTTCCCAACCAGTATACGTTACGGGGCAAGATAAGCCCTGGCATAAGTCTGGCATGGGAGGAATGATGGAACAGTTGCAAGGAATGGACGCATCGTTCGTGGCGATGGAAACGCCAAGTTCGCCGATGCATATTGGATCGATCCTGATCTATGACCCGTCGACGGCCCCGGGTGGGTTTGTCCGGTTCAAGGACATTCTGCGCTTCTATGAAGAACGCATGCGGTTCTCCAAGACGATGCGTCAGAAACTCGTCAAAGTGCCATTCAATGTCGACTATCCCTACTGGGTCGAGGATGCCGACTTTGATCTCGAATATCATGTCCGTCACGTTGCGCTGCCAAAACCAGGCGACTGGCGTCAGCTGAACATTCAGGCGGCGCGCATCTTCGCTCGCCCGCTCGATCTGTCGCGTCCACCATGGGAAATGACGGTGGTCGAAGGGCTCGATAATGTTCCGGGTGTTCCAAAGGGCTCCTATGCCATCGTGTCCAAGGTACACCATGCCGCGATTGACGGCATGTCCGGCATTGATCTGATGCAGGCATTGCACACCTCGACGCCAAGCGTCGCTTCTCCAAACGAGCCAGATGACTGGAAGCCAGAAAAGTTCCCGAACCGGTTGGGCATGTTCGCCAAGGGATATGCTCGAGCGTGGCTCAATCCGATCCGTCAGATGGGTGTCTCGGCCCAGGCCGTGCCTGGCTTGTACCGCGCAGCCCGCGGCATGATCAAAGGCGAGTTTGGCCTGAAGGCAGCAATGGAAGCGCCAAAAACACGTTTTAATACAAAGATTTCACCGCATCGTGTGGTCGATGGACAGGTCTTCGAACTTGCGCATATCAAGGCTCTTCGTTCACTTGCGGAAGGCGCCAAAGTCAATGATGTCATGCTCACCATTATTGGCGGCGGGCTGCACAAATACCTGAAGCACCACAATGATTTGCCGAAGACGACCATGACGGCGATGGCGCCGATCTCGGTTCGGACCGAAGGTGAGAAGAACACGATGGGCAACCAGGTGTCGGCAATGATCGCGCCGCTGGGAACCCATATCAAGGATGCGTCCGAACGTATGGCCTATGTCTATGACCAGACCAGCCGTTCAAAAGAGATGACAAGTGCGCTAGGCGCGCGCCAGATGACGGAAGCGAGCAAGGTCTCGCCCGCCCTGTTCATGGCGCTCGGGGCACAGCTTTATTCGCGTCTGGGCGTCGCCAATTACATGGTTCGCCCGGTGATCAACACGGTCGTGACCAATGTGCCGGGTCCACCAGTGCCCATCTATCAGGCCGGGGCGAAGCTCGTGTCCATGCAGGGTCTGCTATGCTTGCTTGATGGTATGGCGCTGGGCCATGTGGTTCAGAGCTATGTCAAAGAAGCGACCATCACCTTCACAGCCGATCGCGACGTCATGCCGGATCCGGAATTCTACAGTCAGTGCCTGCGTGAAAGTTTTGAAGAGATGGCGGAAGCCGCGGGTCTGGACCTGTCAGCCCCGCCACCTGTCGCAAAAAAACCAGCAAGTTCAAGCAAGTCGCGGACTTCGGCCAAGCGTAAATCAGGTGCGTCTGTTGCCAAGAAACCCCGGGCCTCAAAAGCCAAAGCCAAAGCCGGTTAACTGTTTAGGCATCAATTTCTAGCCTTGTAACCTATATAAATACATTCCATGGTTGCGGAATTGACCGTGCAAACACGGCAGACGGGAGGCTATATTGGCTACAGCGACGCTGGCGAGACCGCCACATCCATTCTGGACATTAACCGAAGGACGGGCGATTTTTGAGTTCGGAGCCTTTGGCCTGTTCCGGAAATCCATGCAAAATCTACCGAAAGGCGACGGACATCCGGTTCTCGTTCTTCCGGGCTTTATGGCGAGTGATCGTTCCACGCGGCCAATGCGCCGCCTTTTCAATGACTTAGGCTATAAATCCTATGGTTGGGGGCTCGGTCGAAACGTCAAGTTCAACGAGACGCGCGAACGCGAAATGTCGGACCTGGTCGAGCGTATCTATGCCGAGCATGGCGAGAAACTCTCAATTGTCGGTTGGAGCCTGGGCGGTGTCTTTGCCCGTGAACTGGCCAAGATGCATCCTGATGCGATCCGATTCGTGATTTCACTCGGCAGCCCAATCAGCAATGATCGTCGGCATTCGGCGCCGAGTCGCCTGTTTGAGGCGATCAATGGCAAGCAAACGCAGCCGGAGCTTGAAGGGCGATATCGTAATCTCGCATCTGCCCCTCCGGTGCCGACCACATCCATCCTGACCAAGACGGATGGCGTTGTCGCCTGGCGCGGATCTGTGCAGGCACCTGAGCGCGGTGCGCAGACCGAGAACATTGTTGTCCCAGCAAGTCATGTTGGACTCGGCGTCAACCCGCTCGTCATGGTTGCGGTTGCCGATCGGCTGGCCCAGCCAGAAGACGATTGGCGCCCGTTTGACCGGTCTGGCTGGCGCGAATATGTCTTCAAGGGCGCGCCCGAAACTTAGAAAAATTCGATAAAATTCAAACGTTCGTCTGAACCGTAACCTCATCTCTATGTGCCATAACGGGGCGTAGCGAAATGAACCATGCGTGTCCGCATGGGAGATCAGTGAGGGACAGAATATGGCGAAGACCGTTCTGGTAATTGACGACGATCCAACACAGCGACGCCTGTTGACGGCGGCGGTTGAGAAGGCCGGTTTTGCCTGTCGCACCGCGCCGGATGGGGAAACCGGTGTGGCGATCGCGACGGATGCCAATGCCGGTGCCGATGTTGTCCTGCTGGACCTGACCATGCCTGGCCTGTCCGGCATGGAAACACTGGAAATGCTGACCGAACGCCGTCCTGATCTGCCGGTCATCATGCTGACCGCGACCAGCGGTATTGATACTATCGTCGCCGCAATGCGAACCGGCGCCGTCGATTTCGTCGTTAAGCCGGCCAATCCGGAACGCGTCGTCGTATCGATCCGGAACGCCTTGAAACTGTCTTCTCTGACGGGCGAAGTGAAACGTCTGACCCGCAAGGCTGAAGGCGGGATGGGTTTTGACGACATGATCGCCAGCGCACCCATCATGCAGCAAGTGATCCGCCTGGGTCAGCGTGCTGCGGCGTCTGATATCCCGGTTCTGATCCTTGGTGAAAGTGGTGTCGGTAAGGAAGTTATTGCGCGTTGTATCCAGGGCGCGTCTGATCGCTCGGGCAAGCCATTCATTTCTGTAAACTGCGGTGCGATCCCGGAAAATCTGGTCGAGAGCATCCTGTTCGGACACGAGAAGGGGGCGTTTACCGGCGCCGTCGCGCGTTCGCCGGGTAAGTTTGTTGAGGCCGATGGCGGCACACTCTTCCTCGACGAGGTGGGAGAATTGCCGCTCGATATGCAAGTCAAATTGTTGCGGGCGTTGCAGGAAGGTGAAGTTGATCCAGTCGGCGCGCGCCGTCCTGTAAAAGTTGATGTGCGCATCATTTCGGCCACCAATCGCGATCTGGCTCAGCGGGTCAAAGAGGGTGCGTTCCGCGAAGACCTGTTCTATCGTCTGAATGTTTTCCCGATCGAAATGCCAAGCCTGCGCGAGCGCGTCGAAGACGTCCCGGCGCTGGTCGATCACTTCATCGCCCGGTTCAATGCATCTGAAGGCACACGCATCGTCGGGGCGTCAGAAGAAACCCTGAAAATGCTCTGTGCCTTTGAGTGGCCGGGCAATGTTCGCCAGCTTGAGAATGCCGTCTTCCGTTCGGTCATTCTGTGCGAAGGTGACATGCTGCAGCCACATGATTTCCCGCAGATCAGCGGCGTCATGCCAGAGATTGCGGCGCTGCCGGAAGTGCCCGTCAGCCGTGTGGCTGCAAATGATACAGGCGCGATCCCAGGCGCGGGGCCGGTCGCGGTCCTGGAAGAAGGGGAAGTTCGCAGCCTGTCAGATGTCGAGCGTGATTTGATCGCCTTCGCCATCGAACACTATGCCGGTCACATGAGCGAAGTCAGTCGTCGCCTCGGCATTGGTCGCTCGACGCTTTATCGCAAGGTCCGTGAATATGGGCTTGATGATGACGCCAAGAAGCAGGCCGGCTGATTTCTTCACGCTGAACCAAATATAGAAACGGCCCCGCAAATCGGGGCCGTTTTCTTATGTCTGACTTAGGCGACCTGATGATTGGTCAGGTCGAACTTGACCGTGCTCTTTTGCTTGATCTTGGCCTGGCTCGCCTGGTCTTCGGCGATGCGGATAAGATCCTTGGGCCCCAGACCTTGGCGGAGCGACGCGCCGCCAAAGGCGCATCGAATATAGCCGACCAGTTCATCACTTGGCTTTTTGACGATTTTGAATTGGTCCAGTTCATCAATCACAGCCTTGGCGACCTTGCTGGCGTCGGAATAGGCTGCTTGTGGCAACATGACTGCGAGTTCCGGGCCAGCGAGTCGCGCGCAGATGCCATCTTTCGCGACGGCTTTTGACAGAAATCCGGAGAGCGATTTCAGGATGAATTCTGAAATGTCGATTCCGGCCGTCAGACTCAAATCCTGCAGATTCTTGACGCAAACCACCATGACGGTCAGCGAATAGCCGTTGGCAAAGGCCTCTGCAGAGCTTTCGGCCAAAAGAGATTCAAACTTTTGTTGATTGACCAGGGATGTGAGGGCGTCGCGGCTCAACGTTTCGCGCAGCTCACCCACGCGCGTGCTCAGTTGCGTGATCTCCTGATGCGTGCTCTCGAGGGCGACCTGTATGTTTTCAGCCGCTTCCTGATTGGCGCGCGTATCCTGAATGAGCTCATCGAGCGCCTCGACAATCTTGTCCGGCGATGCGGCGTTCGGGATCAGGGTCTTCGCCTTGTCCATTGTCGACACGTAATCGCTCGTGCTGGAAATCGCGTCCGTGACCAGAGATTTGGCACCAGCAACCTCACTTTGAATGGCCTGACTGATACCTTCCAGCTTTTGCTCAGCATCGCTGTTTTCAGCGATGTGGGATTCATAAAGCTGACGTAGATCGGCGGCGCTGACGCCGTGCCCCTGCGCAATCAGCCGCTCGAGCACGGCAACAAGCTCAGGGTTCTTCCGGGTGACATATTCGTACCAGACGGCATAGGATTTCGGATCGGCTGAGCTGCGGTGCTTTGCCATCAATTTGAACGCCGTGCGTCCATTGTCCCAGGCGCGTTGAATCGCTGTTTTAGGCTTGGCGGGGCGTAACGCTGAATCGTTCGCATCAGTCTTCATTTGAACTTGGCTCGCATTCCGGTTGAGAATCAGTGATTAACAACTGTGTGTTGAATGAAGATTAAAGCGAGCAAGAGAAGACAAATAAATCGACGCAAAAATGCGCTTTTTATTTGTTGCGGATCAAGAACGTTCGGGGTGTCTAGGCGACAGACGCGTTGTCAGACTCAGTCGGCAGGTCTTCCGGGAAGGCCATGACCCGATTGCGCCCTTGCGATTTGGCCTGACGCAGGCACAAATCGGCCCGCTGCATCGCCATTTCGAGCGGTTCGCCCTTGCGACAGACAATCACCCCAATGCTGGCCTCGAGATGAATACTCTCATCATTGAAGCTCACAATCAGGGTCTCAATCTGGCGGCGCAAACGTTCCGCGGCGCGCAGGGCTGACTGATGGCCGGAATCCGAGAGCATGACGGCAAACTCTTCGCCGCCCCAGCGGGCGATATCGTCCGTGCCAAAGCGGGAGGTCTGTTTCAGGTGTTCTGCAAGAATACGCAGCGCGGCATCGCCCGCTGAATGTCCGTATTTGTCATTGATCAGTTTGAAATAGTCCAGATCGATCAAGAGGAGCGAGACAGGGCGATTGGTCCGGCTGTATCGAGCGGCTTCGCGTCCATATCGATGTGCAAAGGCGCGGCGATTCAGCAGGCCGGTAAGCGGGTCGGTTGTGGCCAGAGCCAGCAGTTTTTCCTGCACCTGGATCAGCTTGTTGGAATAGATCGCCATGATGATAGAGGCCGGTGGGGCCAGCACGCATGAGGCGATCGCGGCGGTGATCGTCACGGTATTTACGCCATGCGCATCCAGATACGGCGCAACGAAATGCGTGAAGTGCACCGTCGCGCAGATCAGTACGACCGACAGCAAAGCGGCGTACACAAATGTATGCAGGCGTGATGACGTACTCAGCATGACTAATGTCCCTCTCATT
>JBCCZH010000103.1:0-8920 GCA_039188075.1 Pseudomonadota bacterium | reverse complement strand
GGACAGCCTGGAATATAAATGTCGACGGGCACGATCCGATCACAACCCCGCACGACGCTGTAACTGTAGTGATAATAGCCGCCACCATTGGCACAAGATCCCATGGAGATCACATAGCGCGGCTCTGGCATCTGATCATAAACCTTGCGCAAGGCCGGAGCCATTTTATTGGTCAGGGTTCCGGCCACGATCATCACGTCAGACTGACGCGGCGAGCCGCGCGGCGCCATGCCGAACCGCTCCAGATCATAGCGCGGATTGCCAGCCTGCATCATTTCGATTGCACAACATGCCAGACCAAAGGTCATCCACATCAGCGACCCTGTACGGGCCCATGTGATCAGGTCGTCAGCCTTGGCCGTAAAGAAGCCCTTGTCAGCAAGGTGGTCCGACAGGCCTGCATAGAAAGGATCGTCGCCCCGGACATCAAAACCGCCCTCAACGCCGGCGCGGTTCGAGCTCAATGCATATGGTTTGTATTCCCCTGCCATCGTGCCGGCTCCTAATGCCATTCAAGGGCGCCGCGGCGCCATTCATAGATGAACCCGATGGTCAGAACGCCGAGGAAAATCACCATGGACCAGAATCCGAAAACGCCGATGGCGCCCAGGCTCACCGCCCATGGAAACAGGAAGGCGACTTCCAGATCGAAAATAATGAACAGGATCGCAACCAAATAGAAACGTACATCAAACTTCATTCGGGCATCATCAAATGCGTTGAAGCCACATTCATAGGCCGAATTTTTTTCCGGATCCGGATTACTTGGCGCCAGAATCGCGTTTCCGACAATGAACAGGAGCGACATGGCCAGGCCGATTCCGAGGAACAGGATGACCGGCATATAATCGAGCGCTAAACGTTCGACTTCGGACATTTTCAACACCTCTCCTCAAACGTGCCAGACGAAATCTTTGCGCTCCGATAAGACGCTTTTCTACCAAGGGCAATACGAATACGCTGCTTAATCCTATCCTTTTTCACCGGCATTTCTCCCCCCTTTTTGTGCGACCCGGCGTCACGGCAGTGAGAACCATTTGCAACAAGCAATGATTGGTGAAAATTTCTAGCGCGAGGCTGCCCGAACGATCGTCGCTCAGGGCCTTGGGCCCGACGAAGTTTGAGACGCAGCGATAACAAGCCAACGTCGACACGCGCATGATGGATTCATAGATTTAACGAAGTTTTAACTGGTCGCGTCCGCGCCCGCTGCGTAGCGACTGAAGCGTGAGGGGACATCATGAAACCGCTCCAATATGCTCAACAGCCGACGGCCGTTCCGGTCTTATCAAGCTACAAGGCCGGACCAGTCGACGCCTGGATCGATACATGCGCCACCATTTTTGGCATCGCGCCCCTGAACAAGGATGACGCGCGAAAGGATTACCATTCCGCGTCCTGGTTTGTTGACCCGATCACGATCAGCAATTCGCATTACTACAGCATGGCAGCCGAGCGCCGCAATTGGCATATCGAGGAAGCAGGCGCGCAAATTCATGTTCATCGATACGCTTATGGCTGCGCGTCGGTTGAAAGTGCTGGTCTGCCCATTGAATGCGCAACCGGCGCCATTACGCTGCTCGATTATTGTCGGCCATTCACCCCGCTACACACTGATAATGAGTGCCATAGCTTTTTCGTTCCCCACGATGCGATCAACTATCATCCGTCTGACACCCCACATGCACTGGCCTATGCGACCCATACGCAAATCGGGCAATTGATTGGTCGCGAAATGGATAATCTGCTGGCGCAACTGAAAGGCGGCGCGACAGCGATCGATCCCTCCGACGTCCAGCGGTTCCTGGGATGTGTCGAAGTCGCCATGTGTCCTGAGAGCGCATCCAAGTCGGCAACTGCTCATTTTCGCGAAAGCCTCAAACGCGCCATCCAGCTCTTCATCGAACAACGCCTGGACTCGCCCGATCTGTCCGCGACATTGATATTGCAGAATTTCGCGGTCTCGCGCGCCTCGCTTTATCGACTGTTCGATGCCGAAGAAGGCGTCCGCAATTATATCAATCACCGCCGACTTATTCGCGCCGTAACTGAACTCGCCGGAAACCCGAATACACGCGGACAAATCCATCGCGTGTCGGAACGTTGGGGCTTTTCTTCTGATGCCAGTTTCAACCGCATGGTCAAACGTGAATATGGCGTCACGCCCGGCGCCCTGTTTCAAATGCCGGTCCAGTTTGCCGAGACCTTTACGCCAAGTTCGAGCGTACAGGCCTTGATGCTGGAAAAAGCCCGGACCAGCGATTTCGCATTGGTCTGAACCATTCACTTCGAAGAAATGGTGCGGATGAGAGGACTCGAACCTCCACGCCTTGCGACACCAGAACCTAAATCTGGCACGTCTACCAATTCCGTCACATCCGCATCAGTAGAGAGGCGCATTTAGCGACCCATTCGAAACGCCTCAACCCCTGAATATCCAATTCTGTGTAAAAGGTCGCTCACCTGGGCCAGAGCGCACTCTAAAGATCAGCGCTGTATTGCCCAGTTTGACCCGGCGTGTGCTTGCCCCGAGTCGAGAAGTTGGGACCCCCGCAAACGATCCACGAACGCCGCGCATAACAGGCTGTTTTCCTGGATCCGAGCTGATTTGGTCGTCGTCGTCACGACGACATCGCAATCTGCCGTTTCGAAAGCATAGCCAAACGCGGCTCTGGCAGTTGTCTTTTCCGGCAAACGCGATTTCCCGCGCACGAGCGCCCGCGTCGTTCGCCACAGCCCGCTTCGGTTCCGTGGAATTCCGTGATCGAGTGGGACCTGACCCAAACCCTCTATACCAAAAAACGCGATCCCGGAGGGCAAAGGCGCCAAACCTGATTTGGCCTCACGGATCGGTGCCATGATGGCCGAGAATGGGAAGGTATCTGCCATCGCACAAGCGGCGCGATCGCGAGATGCGATCCCGACAGCAGCGACCTTGCCGTCGTCGATTGAACGAACCAGCGCGTCGCACAGACGATCATTGATCTGGTGCTGACCGGGACCATGCAACCACAGTAAGTCGATCCGGTCTCGCTTGAGACGCCTCAAAGAATCCTCGACGCTTTGAACGATACGCTCAGGCGTGAAATCCGACACCCGCTTCAGGCAGCCCTTGGCCGTCAAACCTGCTTTCGTCATTACAAAAGCGGCCGGATCATTGCCAATCGCTCGACCAAGTCGACGTTCTCCAAGACCTGCACCATAGGACGGCGCAGTATCAAAGATCGTGATCTCTTGATCGCGCGCAGTGCCAATCAAACGATCAATTTCGCCGTCTGTGAACAGCCGGGTGGCGAGCGGGCCGCTGACTCCAAACCCCAATGGCAATCGACCCTCAAGGCGCATGAACAATTGTCGAACTCGTGCCTGAGTCATGTGCGCATCCCGTGCCGGTTGGACCAATCACTTTGGAACCACAGGAACAGACGCTCGTAATTCTCTCAGCGTCTCTAAGCGCACCGAAATTGCCGTTTCGAGCCATTCTGTCTGCGCTAGGCGGGAGCAAAAATGAAGCCCTGCTCAGACGTTCACCGAGGAAAAAGAGTCGCGATGGAGAATTCGCAATCGAACGGAAGCGCAATTCTCTGCAAAAGGTCATGTACGCGGCGTGGACAGGAGCCTCACCCTGCCCTATAGAGCGCCGTTTCGGACACCAAAACGCCCAACAAGGGCGCGGGTTTCAGCTCTTAACAGCCCAACCCGACCCGCAATAAGGAATGACGAATATGGAAAGCGTCGAGACCATCGAAGGTTTGAGCCGCACGTACAAGGTCAACGTCCCCAAAGCTGACCTGCAAAAGCGATTTGATGAGCGCATTGAAGAAATTCGCCCACAAATGAACCTGAAAGGCTTTCGTCCTGGCAAAGTGCCAGCCTCACACGTCAAGAAAATGTTCGGCAAGGACATTATGGGCGAAGTGGTTCAGGCCCTGGTTCAGGAAACCAGTCAGAAAGCCATTGAAGAGGCCGATGTCCGCCCTGCCGGCCAGCCGGAAATGAAGATGGAAAGCGACATGGAAAAGGTCCTCGAGGGCGAAGAGGATCTGGCTTATGAAATGAATGTCGATGTGATGCCGGACTTCGAACCGGTCGACATCGAGAAATTGGCCATCACCAAGCCCGTCGCTGAAATCAATGATGATGAAGTCGATGCGCGCCTCAATCAGATTGCCGAAGCCAATCCACAATTCGACAAGCGGGCGAAAACCGCCAAGGCTCGTCAGGACGATGCCGTTGTGATCGATTTCCTTGGCAAGCTGGATGGCGAACCCTTTGAAGGCGGCGCTGCGGAAGAGCATACGCTGGTGCTCGGCTCCAATACATTCATCCCGGGATTTGAAGATCAGTTGATTGGCGTCAAAGCTGGCGACGAGAAAGAGGTCAACGTCACCTTCCCTGAGAATTATCAGGCTGAGAACCTGGCCGGTAAAGAGGCTGTGTTTGAGGTCAAAGTGCATGAAGTGCGCGCCCCAAAGACGCCGGAGATTGATGAGGACTTTGCCAAAGGCCTTGGTCTTGAAGATCTCGACAAGCTCAAGGAACTCGTCACCGAGCAGATCAAGAATGAGTTTGGCGGCGCCTCACGCGCGAAGGCCAAGCGCAACTTGCTCGATCAGCTGGATGACAAGCATGACTTTGAGCTGCCACCAAAAATGGTTGAGCAGGAGTTCAACCAGATCTGGCAACAGCTGCAGGCCGAAATGGATGCTGGCCGCACCGCTGAAGAAGACAAGGACAAGTCCGAGGACGACCTGAAAGCCGAGTATCGCACCATTGCTGAACGCCGAGTTCGTCTTGGCCTGGTTCTGGCTGAAATCGGCCGACTGGCTGACATTCAGATCTCAGAGCAGGAAGTCCAACAGGCGCTGATCAATGAAGCCCGCAACTTCCCGGGTCAGGAACGCCAGGTCATCGAATTCTTCCAGAAAGATCCAAACGCGATGGCCCAGCTGCGCGCGCCGATCTATGAGGACAAGGTGGTGGACCACATTCTCGACACCGCCAAAGTGAAAGAAGAGACGGTCTCGAAAGATGACCTGCTGAAGGAAGACGAAGACTAGGCTTCCAAGTGCAACCCGTTTCAGAAGCCCGCGCGACGAGCGCGGGCTTTTCTTATTGAACGACCGACAGCATCCCCAAATTTGCCAGGATGAAAATCAAGACACTGAGCGCGAAGCAGCTGGCGACAATGACATGGTTCGGCTTATAGCCCTCTCGCAGCCACCCGAGCAGTGCAGTAATTCCCGTCGCAACAATGCCAAGAATAACCCCTCCAGCCGCCAGATAGGCGACCGTCATCGCACTCGCCAAGCTCGGATCCATTTGGTTGCGGATAATTCCAACCAAGGCCGGCGTCAGAAAAGCAAGCGCAAGGATGATTGTTGGAATGGCGTTTTTCATAACACGTCCCGATCTTGAATCCGCCCCTCTATTCCATTGGGAGGTGGCAAAATCTGGACGAGAATACTGAGCCCTCGCCACAAATACAAATGGAGCCGGGGGTCGCCCGGCTCCATCTCGTCAGCTTGAAAGCGCGCTAGAGCCGAGGTGGCGCGTATTTGGTCAGATTGATTCCATCCACCGCAGCGGTATATTCATCAATTGTCGGCGTCCGTCCGAGAATGGTCGAGAGCACCACCACCGGAGTCGAGGCCAGCAATGACTCGCCCTTCTTCTCATCGCTGTCAGCCACAACACGGCCCTGGAACAGTCGCGTTGATGTCGCCATCACCGTGTCGCCATTCTCTGCCTTTTCCTGGTTCCCCATGCAGAGATTACAGCCGGGACGTTCGAGATACATGATATTCTCATAAGCCGTCCGTGCGGTGTTTTTCGGCGCATCATCGTCGAACTCAAAACCGGAATATTTCTGCAGAACCTCCCAGTCACCCTCTTCCTTCAATTCATCGACAATATTGTAGGTTGGCGGTGCCACGACCAGCGGCGCCTTGAACTCGACCGTGCCGTTCTGGGCTTCGATATTCTTGAGCATCTGGGAGATGATCTTCATGTCGCCCTTGTGGACCATGCAGGACCCGACAAAACCGAGATCCACATCCTTGGTGCCCTCATAATAGGAAATCGGGCGGATCGTATCGTGTGTGTATCGTCGCGATGGATCATCATTATTGACGTCCGGGTCGGCAATCATGGGTTCATTGATCTTGTCCAGATCAACCGTGAACTCCGCCGCATATTCCGCATTGGCGTCCGGCATCAATGGCGGACGCTCGCCCGAGCGAATATCCGCGATCCGCTGATCCGCCTTGGCAATCAGGCCCTTGAGAACGCCCTTTTCATTGTCCATGCCCTTGTCGATCATGATCCCGATCCGGCTCTTGGCGATTTCGAGGGACTGGATCAGCGTTTCCGGCTCGGAAATACAGATTGAGGCCTTGGCCTTCATCTCCGCGGTCCAGTCGGTGAAGGTGAAGGCCTGGTCGGCCAGCAGCGTGCCGATATGGACTTCGATGATCCGGCCCTGGAAGACATTCTCGCCATCAAACTCATCCAGCATCTGCGCCTGCGTGGCATGGACGACATCGCGGAAATCCATGTGATCATGCAGCGTGCCCTTGAAGGACACTTTCACAGATTGCGGGATCGGCATGGTCGCCTCGCCGGTTGCCAGCGCCAGAGCGACGGTTCCGGAATCAGCGCCGAAAGCGACGCCTTTCGACATCCGCGTGTGTGAGTCGCCGCCAATGATGACATCCCAATCATCGACCGTGATATCGTTGAGGACTTTGTGGATCACATCCGTCATCGGGTGATACTCACCCTTCGGATCGCGCCCTGTGATCAGACCGAACCGATTCATGAAGCTCATCAACTTCGGCGTATTGCGCTGCGCCTTCAGATCCCAGACCGAAGCCGTGTGACAGCCAGACTGATAGGATCCATCCACCGTCGGTGAGATCACCGTCGCCGCCATCATTTCCAGCTCCTGTGAGGTCATCAGACCGGTCGTGTCCTGCGACCCGACTATGTTGACCTTGACCCGAACATCGGATCCCGCGTGCAGCGTTTTGCCTGGCGCCACCCCAACCGCATTGCGATTGAAGATTTTCTCGACCGCGGTCAGTCCTTTACCTTCATGCGAAATCTCTTTCGACGTGGCATAGACGTTGGGCGCGTCGACGCCGAGAATGGCGGCCGCCGTGGTCTGGAGCTTCTTGCCGAACACGACCGCGTAAGATCCGCCGGCTTTCATGAATTCGACTTTTTGCGGCGTCAGCGCACTCGAGATGTCGACCAGCTCTTCCGACCCGTCTTCATTATACAGCTTCTTGGTCTTGGTATTGATGGTCAGAACCGTGCCGGTATCCACCGAATAGAGCTGTTCCAGAACTGGTTCACCATCTTCATCAATGACGGGCGCACCATTGTGATTGAGCTTGCGAGCCCAATTCTGCAAATCAACCCCGATGCCGCCGGTCACGCCGACCGTCGTGTAGAAGATCGGCGAGATGCCATTTGTACCGCCAACGACTGGCGCGATATTGATGAAAGGCACGTACGGGCTTGCCTGGACGCCCGTCCAAAGCGCGACATTGTTGACGCCTGACATGCGCGAAGAACCGACTCCCATGGTGCCTTTTTCGGCCACCAACATAACCCGCTTATCAGGGTGCTGGGCCTGCAGCGCCTTCAAGGCATTCTGCTTGTCCTGATCATGTTCGAACAGACATTTGCCGTGAAGCTCTCGGTCCGAGCGCGAGTGAGCGTCTTTACCGGGTGACAGCAAGTCCGTCGAAACGTCTCCGATCGCGACGACGAAGGTCACGACTTTGATTTCTTCTTCCACGTCCGGCAGACTCGTAAAGAACTCGGCGTTCGCATAGCTTTGCAGGATATCTGTTGCGAGCGCATTGCCCGCCTTGTGCGCCGCTTCCAGGCGATCCGTGTCGGCTTCATACAGGAAGACCTGCGTCTTCAGGACATTGGCAGCCTGCTTCGCGGTATCCGCATCATCGCCCAGCGCGAGATCGAGCAGGACTTCAATCGAAGGTCCACCTTTCATGTGCGAGAGCAGCTCGAATGCATAATCCGGTGTGATCTCCGCGACGGTTTCCTGACCGAGTATGATGTCTTTCAGAAACTTTGCCTTCACCCCGGCCGCGCTCGTGGTCCCGGGCAGCGTGTTATAGATAAAGAAATTGAGCGAGTCGGCGCGATGGGCGTGGCCGGTATCCTTGATCTGCGCAATCAGCTCCGCCACCAGCGGGGCATCCTCAATTGGTTTCGGATGCAGGTTGTCTTTTTTGCGCGCTTCAATCTGGTCAAGATAATCGGTGTACAGGCTCATTTTAATGCGTCTTCCTCTAATTTCGGTCCTAGTCCGAGCGGCCGCGAACATTCTGTCGCGCCTGGCATCGGGAGTCTCAGCGTCCATGTATTTAAGCTGCCGCACGGTGGCAAGCTCTGGAGCGCGGTTTAACGACGGAATTGAAATGGATTTCTAGCGCAAAAAAAGCCCCGGCGCGAAGGCCGGGGCGTAAAACGGTGTCACGGTTCGCCGAGCACACCAGCGGAAAGATCGATCCCTCCGCCCTTGTCAGCAAGGTCCGGCGGGATCGGGATGGGCGCGATCACGAACGGAGACTTGCCGTCAATTGTGATTTCCTGGACGACCGGGCGTCCTGAAATCGTGGTCTTGAGTGTATAAGTGCCAGGGTCGACGCTTTCGAAGCCATATTGGCCAAACGATGCCGAGTGAATGGTGAGGGTCTCACCGCCATCTTTCGGGCTCAGGCTGACCCATTGGCCTTCCAGGCGCTTTTCGCCGCGATCGGCCTGGCCATTGGCATTATCGTCGATGAAGATTGCCCCGCGCACCTGACCCGACAGGATCAACGGGATATCCACATCAGAGCGTCGACCGCTGCCAATCGTCACCCGTGGTTGGGCGTTTTCCGGC
>JBCCZH010000102.1:0-9004 GCA_039188075.1 Pseudomonadota bacterium | reverse complement strand
TGGTCGCATTGTCGTGACATTTTGCTGGAAGCCGAACGCCAGGGGTTTCGAAACATTCTCTGTCCCTCGTCTTATCAAGTCGGACAGGACACGCTGAGCTTTGTCGCCGGCTGCGCGCCGCTGACCCAGTCGATCAATATGCTTGCCGCGGTGCGTTGCGGCGAGATGCAACCGATCATGCTGGCGCGGACTCTGGCCACGCTCGATCATATGCTTGACGGTCGTCTGACCGTGAACATTATCAGTTCCGACTTTCCAGGCGAGACCGCGGAGAGCGCTTATCGCTATCAACGCTCGCGCGAAGTCGTGCAAATCCTCAAACAGGCCTGGACCTCGGATACGATCAATCATCAGGGCGAGATCTACACATTTGAAGACGTGCCGACGGCGCCTGCGAAACCCTACCAGACGAACGGTCCATTGCTTTATTTCGGTGGCTATTCCCCGCCGGCGCTCGAGCTGTGCGGCGAGCATTGCGATGTCTATCTGATGTGGCCCGAACCGAAAGCGCAACTGGCCGAGCGGATGCGCGCGGTCAATGCGCAAGCGGAAAAGTTTGGCCGGGTGATCGATTACGGTTTGCGGGTCCACGTCATCGTGCGTGAGACTGAAGCCGAAGCGCGTGACTATGCCGAGCACCTGGTGGCGGAGCTTGATGATGAGTATGGCCAACTGATCCGCGACCGGGCCAATGACAGCACGAGCCTCGGCGTCGCGCACCAGGCCAAGGCGCGCGAGCTGGCGGACAAGTTCGGCTATGTCGAACCGCACCTCTGGACCGGTATTGGCCGCGCCCGGTCTGGCTGTGGCGCCGCAATTGTCGGATCAGCGGATCAGGTTTTGAGTGAACTTGAGGACTATCAAAAAATGGGAATTCGGGCATTTATCCTGTCTGGCTATCCTCATATTGAGGAATGCAAGACATTTGGCGAATTGGTCCTTCCACACATGAACACATGCTCTCTTCCTGACGTCTATGGCCGCGTGCCGGACACGATGCCTGATACACCCCTTGGCGCAGGAGTACGGATCTGATGATCGATCGAGTCACCCTGTCTGATGAGCTCTCTATCTCACGTCTCGCCTATGGCATGTGGCGGCTTGGCGATGATGACGATACGTCCGTGAAACACATTCAGGCCAAGATCGAGGCCTGTCTTGAGCTGGGCATCACGACTATGGACCAAGCCGACATTTATGGCGCCTATGGTGCGGAGGAGCTGCTCGGAACCGCGCTGAAAGCCAGCCCAGACTTGCGCAAACGCGTGGAAATCGTGACCAAATGCGGCATCGTGGCGCCGTTCGGACGTTATACCGACAAGCGGGTCAAATATTATGATACGGGCCGCGACCATATTCATCACTCGGTGGATCTGTCGCTTCAACTCATGGGGATTGAGCAGATTGACCTGCTGCTCATTCATCGCCCGGATCCAATGATGGATCATCATGACACGGGCGCCGCGCTGGACGAGCTGATTCAGTCCGGCAAGGTCAAGTCGGTGGGCGTGTCCAATTTCAAACCGCATGACTGGACCTTGTTGCAATCGGCAATGACCTCTCGCCTGGTGACCAATCAGATCGAGATCAGCGTGATGGCGATTGAGGCTTTCACAAATGGCGACCTGGCGCACTTGCAGGAGCATGGCATTCCGGCCATGGCCTGGTCTCCGCTGGGGGGCGGCGCCTTGTTTGGCAATCCGGCGCCGGCCATGGCAGCGGAGCTGGGGCGGATCGCTGAGCAGCTGGAGACGGACCTCGCCTCGCTGGCCTATGCCTGGCTGATTGCCCATCCCGCCAATATTGTTCCGGTTGTCGGGACCAATTCCATTGATCGCATCCGCGCGCTCGGTCGCGTGGCCGAGGTCTCGATTGATCGCGAAACCTGGTACGAAATCTATACAGCAGCGCTGGGGGCCGAAGTTCCCTGATCCGAAACGGAGCCTAGTCCGGTTCGACGACGACCAGATCGTCCGTCTCTTTCACCGTCTCCATGACCGGAAAGGTCGAGGTCTGCGCAATGCCCGGCAATTCAGACAGGACGTCGCCAAGCAATTCGCGATAGGCGCGCATGTTGCGCGTCCGAATTTTCAACAGGAAATCATAGCCGCCCGACATCATGTGACAGGACTGAATCTCCGGCACACTTTGAATTGCGTCACTGAAAGCATTGAGATGCCGACGCGTCGTCGAGGACAGTTTCACTTGTACATAGGTGACATAGTCCTGACGGATCCTGGCGGGGTCGAGCACTGCCTTGTATCGCCGGATATATCCCTGCTCTTCCAGGCGTCGCAATCGGGTCAGACAGGGCGTTTTGCTGAGCCCCACCTGTTCCGACAGGTCACTAATGGAGAGGCGCCCTGCTTCCTGCATGGCGCGAAGAATTTTTCGGTCGGATAGGTCTAAATCTTCCAGCATAGGCCCATAACTATCCATTATCGCTGAATAATTCAATAATTTCAGATCAATTGATCCAAGAATTTCGATCTCACAGCCCAATTCGACTGGACCGATATGGTAATTTGGGATTGTCCAATAGGAGCCATCTCATGCCGTTCAGCGAGCCAGGAGCGTCAGATCGACTCACACCCCTGAGCGACGCCTATCTCGCTGATGAGACTGCTCTGATCAGGCAGCTCATCGAAGCCGCAAATATCGCAGACAGTGCAAATGACGATATCCAGTCTCTGGCCACAATACTGACGCGCGGCTTGCTGGAAGATGCGCACCGCCTCTCCGCGGTCGACGCGTTCCTGAGCGAGTATGAGCTTTCGTCGCAAGAAGGCGTGCTTCTTATGCGGCTCGCAGAGTCGCTGGTGCGCACCCCGGATACCGGCACGGCGGCCTATTTGTTGCGCGACAAGATCACGGCCGGCAATTGGTGGCCGCATATATCCGCACCGCACGCCCTGGTGAAGCTTGGCACGCTGGGGCTCAGCCTCGCAAAAGGCTGGGTACAGGCAAGCGGCGGTGTCGACGCGCAGCATGTCCTCGCCCGGTTTGGCGATCGGATCATGCTGGCCGCAGTGCGCCAGGCGATCGCGCTGCTCGGTCGGCATTTTGTACTTGGCACCTCGATCGGACGCGCAACAGACCGGGCAAGGTCATTGTCAGACTATGGCGCGACATATTCTTATGACATGCTCGGCGAGGCAGCCATGACGGCGGTCGATGCAAACCGCTATTTCCACCATTACAATGCGGCGTTGGCACATCTCGCCAAAACCTCTTCGCCAACACAGGACTTGCATCAGTCGCCAGCTCTATCGGTGAAACTCTCAGCCCTTCACCCGCGATATGAATTCGCGCAACGAGACCGCTGCGTCCCGGCCCTCACTAAACGAATCCTCGCCCTGGCTGAGCGCGCGAAGGCGGCCAATATCGGACTGACCATAGATGCTGAAGAAGTCGATCGGCTGGAAGTTTCACTCCTGGTCATCGAAGGCGTCTTGAGTTCGCCGACCATACGAAGCTGGGACGGGTTCGGACTCGCTGTTCAAGCGTATCAAAAGCGCGCCGGACCAGCGATTGATTGGGTGCACGAAACAGCAAAGCGGCACCGGCAGAAGGTCACCGTTCGGCTCGTCAAAGGGGCGTATTGGGACAGTGAGATCAAACGGGCGCAAGAGCTCGGACTCGACGCGTACCCGGTGTTCACGCGAAAGGAACACACCGACATCTCTTACCTCGCTTGCGCCCGCAAATTGCTCGACGCGCAGAAATGGATCTATCCGCAATTTGCCACGCACAATGCCCATACCGCGGCAGCGATCATGCAAATGGCCGGGCCGCGGCGCGACCTTGAGTTTCAGCGCCTGCACGGGATGAGCGACGGCCTGCACCGCCGACTGGCGCAAGATCATGGCTTCGCCACGCGCACCTATGCACCGGTCGGACAACATAAGGACCTCCTGCCTTATCTGGTTCGGCGCCTGCTGGAAAATGGCGCCAATTCATCGTTCGTGAATCAGATTCTGGATTCGAATGGAGCGATTGACGCGCTTATTCGCAACCCGATTGAGTGCGCCACGGATCATGGATTTTCGCCCCACGCCGCCTTGCAGACCCCACGCGATCGCCAGGGCGACTCACGCATCGTGGCGTCCGGCGCGGACCTCACACAATGGGCGGTCACCCGAGACATTGAGGCGGTCGAAACCCCTGCCCTGTCAGCCCCGGCTGGCGACGCGCCGGATCTGGACGCCGCGATCAAGGCGGGGCGGACCAGCCGCTGGGCGACCACCGCACCGCACGACCGCGCGGCGCGTTTGCATGCAGCTGCAGACTTGCTCGAACGTGATCGCTGGCACCTGAAAGCGTTATGCGTTCATGAGGCAGGCAAGACCTGGCCAGACGCTGAAGCCGAGTTGCGCGAGGCGGTCGACTTCCTGCGCTATTATGCCGACCAGGCGGAACGTCCGTCTGTCGCCGCCCGCGCGCCGCTTGGCCCGGTCGCCTGTATCAGTCCGTGGAACTTCCCGCTGACCATTTTTCTAGGTCAGGTCAGCGCCGCTTTGAGTGTCGGCAATACCGTGCTGGCCAAGCCCGCCGAACAGACCCCGTTGATCGCGCTGGAGGCCGTCAAACGTCTATACGAAGCCGGAATCCCGAAGGATGCGCTCAGCGTCATTCTTGGCGATGGCCGCGTAGGCGCGAAACTGGTCGCGCATCCCGACATTCGCGGCGTCTGCTTTACCGGCTCCACACAGACGGCGAAACGGATTGCCAGCAGCCTCGCCGAGACCGGCCGCGGTGACATTCCCCTGATCGCCGAGACGGGTGGCATCAACGCCATGCTCATCGATTCAACTGCCTTGCTCGAACAGGCAGTTCGGGATGTCATCGCATCGGCCTTCCAGAGCGCGGGACAGCGATGCTCCGCCTGCCGCCTGGTTTGTGTCCAGGACGATATCGCCGTGCCCTTCATCAAGATGCTGTCAGGCGCGATGGACGAATTGCGCACAGATGATCCGGCTCAGCTGTCTACCGATCTCAGCCCCATCATCGACGCGCCGGCAAAGGCGCAGATCGATCAACATATCGCTGACTGCCGGGGGGCGTACAAAACCATCGGCGAAGCGCCTGCACCGGCAAATTCCGACCGGCCCTACACAGCACCCATCGCATTTGAACTGAATGCGATTGGCGATCTCCGCGAAGAGGTATTCGGACCCGTGCTGCATGTCGTGCGGTTCAAGCGAGACCATTTCGCGCAGACAATCGAACAGATCAATGCGCGCGGCTTCGGACTGACCATGGGACTTCACAGCCGCATTGATGCGCGCGTCGAACAGACCCGCAAGCTAGCCCGGGTCGGCAATCTCTATGTCAATCGCAACCAGATTGGCGCCGTAGTGGGCGAGCAGCCTTTTGGCGGCGAAGGGCTGTCGGGCACCGGCCCGAAAGCGGGCGGTCCGCACTATCTGAAGCGCCTGTCGCGTCCAACTGTCGGCCACGAGTGCGCGCCCGTGGAGACTTCAGTCGAGCTGCCCGGGCCGACCGGAGAACGAAATACCATGTCCTTGGTCCCCAGGGGCCGCCTTCTCTGTCTTGGCGGCGACACGCCAGAGGTCCTGACAGCGCAAGTGGCGCGCGTGCGCGAGACGGGCAACGAACCCGTCCAGATCTCGTCCGGGTCGATTGAAGAAGCCTTGAGCGATTTGAGCCTGAAAGGGGTCGTTGCCGATGGAGACATTCGTCAGATCGTGATCGGACTTTTGGCACGGCGCGATGGCCCTATTCTGCCTTTGCTGTCGCACATAGATGAGGTCGAGCGATTCCTGCTGGAGCGAGTCGTGACGATAGACACAACAGCGGCTGGCGGGAATGCCAGCCTGTTGGCACAGGTCTGACCCGCCCCCTTATGCCGTCAGCGTGCGCCCCATGGCCGCCTTCCATCCGGCCAGCAAGTCAGTGCGATCCGCATCGGACATGCTTGGTTCAAACCGTTGCCCCGGCGCCGTGCGTGAGGCCCAGTCATCTTCAGTCAACCAGCCCAATTGAATACCTGCCAAAGCCGCGGCCCCCAGCGCCGTCATTTCCATGAAGTCCGGTCGCTCGACAGGCCGATTGCAAATGTCGGCCACGAACTGCATCAGCCAGTCATTTGCCGCCATGCCGCCATCCACGCGCAAGACGTCGACATCGGCGCCATCCGCAGCGAAGGCGTCGAGCAATTCATGCGTTTGATAGGCCGCGGCCTCAAGGCCGGCGCGGACAATATGATCGGCCGTTGCCGCGCGCGTCAGACCGGAAATGGTCCCCCGCGCATTCGCATCCCAGTGCGGTGCCCCTAATCCGGTAAAGGCCGGCACCAGGTAGACCCCACCATTATCTGCCAGCGCCGCGGCCTTGGCTTCGCTCGCCGGCGCATCAGCGATCAGTCCCATTTCATCACGCAACCACTGGATCACCGTCCCCGCATTGAAGATGGCGCCCTCCAGCGCAAAGGCCGAACTGCCGCCCTCATGCCCATAGCCAAGCGTGCCTAAGAGACGGTTGTCAGAACGGGGCACGTCCTGCCCGGTATTGGCGACCAGGAATGCGCCTGTGCCATAGGTGATTTTCGCCGTGCCAAGCGCGAGACAGGATTGCCCGACCAGAGCAGCTTGCTGATCGCCAATGGCGGACAGAATTGGAATGGATCGCCCGAACAGGTTCGGATCAGTCAAGCCGAAATGCGCGCCACTTGGTCGGACGCGCGGCAATAGACTGTCCGGCACGCCGAGCAGGTCCAGCATCTCTGTCGACCAGGCAAACTCTTCCGAAAGGCTGAGCGGATAAAGCAAGGTCCGGGACGCGTTCGTGATGTCGGTCGCATGAACCTCGCCACCCGTCAGGTTCCAGATCAGAAACGAATCGACTGTGCCGAATGCGAGCCCGCCGGCGTCCGCCTTTGCTCTTGCGCCCTCCACATGATCCAGCAGCCAACCAATCTTGGTTCCCGAGAAGTATGGATCAATCAGCAAACCGGTGGCGTTTTGTACCACTGGCTCATGACCAGCCTCAACCAGGGATGCACAAACATTGGCGGTCCGTCTATCCTGCCAGATAATGGCAGGCGCTATCGGGGTTCCGGTGTGACGGTCCCAGACCAGTGTGGTCTCACGTTGATTGGTGATGCCAATCGCGGCGATGCGATCGACCCCGCCGGCCGTTGCAATGGCGTCCCGGCAGACTTGCAAAGTCTTGTTCCAGATTTCCGCGCCATCTTGCTCGACCCAGCCATCATCCGGATAAGTCAGTCCGACTTCCGTCTGCGCCTGCGCCACCGGGATGAAAGCCTGGTCGAACACAATGGCTCGCGTCGAAGATGTCCCCTCATCGATCACCAGGATCAGATCATTTGCCGCCATTTTTCCTCCCATCGCGCGCTGTCGCAGCACTATTACGAGTTTTTTCAATGCAGTGCCAAGAGGCGATCGCCTCCAAAGTCATGTTCGTTTTCGAACAAGCCTTTGATTTACTAACCTCAATCGGGGTAACACGAAAGCCACAATTCTATAGATTTTCGATTACGAGCGAAAATTAGTCGTTTACGAACATTTTAAAATTGGATATGCCAATCTCAGAGCAAGCAAGGTCAGGTCATTTGTACGACATCCTGATTATCGGAGGCGGCATTAACGGCGCGGGGATTGCCCGCGATGCGGCGGGGCGTGGACTGAAAGTCCTGTTGTGCGAAAAAGACGATCTTGCCTCGCACACCTCATCGGCCAGCACCAAGCTGATCCATGGCGGTTTGCGCTATCTGGAACACTATGACTTTGCGCTGGTCCGCAAAGCCCTGAAGGAGCGCGAAGTCCTGTTGCGCGCAGCGCCGCATATTATCTGGCCTCTGCGCTTTGTGTTACCGCATCATAATGACCTGCGCCCCAGCTGGCTGATTCGGCTTGGTCTGTTCCTTTATGACAATCTGGGCGGCCGCAAATTGCTGCCGGCGACCAAGACCCTGTCTCGCAAGACGAGCCGGGTGTTTGATCCGCTGCACGCGCATTTCACCAAAGGGTTCGAATACTCGGATTGCTGGGTAGAGGATGCGCGTCTCGTCATCCTGAACGCGATCGATGCCGCGGAACGCAGCGCGACGATCATGACCCGCACAGAGTGCAGGAGCCTGGACGCGAACGGCGACTACTGGCGCGCCACCCTGCGGGCGGATGGCAGCTCCGAAATGACCGTCGACGCCAAAGTCGTGATCAATGCGGCCGGCCCCTGGGTGGACCATGTCGCCGGCCAGGCCGGTGCGCGCAGCAATGCCCCGCAAGTGCGACTGGTCAAAGGCAGCCACATCATCGTCCCCAAATTGTTCGACGACGAGCGGTGCTTTATTTTTCAGGCTGGCGACGGCCGCGTGATTTTTGCGATCCCTTATGAAGACGGTCGCTTCACGCTGATCGGCACGACGGACTTGCCCTTTGAAGAAGATCTCGACGCGGTCCAGGCCTCGGAAGACGAGATCAAATATCTTTGCGAGGTTTCGAACGAGTATTTCGAACAGCAGATTTCGCCAGAAGACGTTGTGTCGACCTATTCCGGCGTCCGACCGCTATTTGATGATCAGGCCCAGGATGCCTCGTCCGTGACGCGGGATTACGTCTTGAAACTGCAAGAGACGAATGGCGCCACGATGCTGTCCGTGATTGGCGGCAAGATTACCACATATCGCAAGCTTGCCGAAGATGCGCTGAAGCTCATTCAGGACAAGTTCCCGGCGGCAGGCACAGCATGGACGGCCAAAGCCTCCCTGCCCGGCGGCGACATTGATGAAGCAGATTTCGAAGGATTCGAAGCGCGCTGCGCGTTTGCCTTTCCATGGCTGGAGGCGGCCACACGGCACCGTCTGGCGCGAACATATGGAACGCGCATTCACGCGCTTCTGGGGGACGCACAATCCATTTCAGAGCTCGGCCACCATTATGGCGGCGGACTTTATCAAAAGGAGGTTGATTACTTAATCGCGCGCGAATTCGCGCGGTCACCAGAGGATATTTTGCTGCGC
>JBCCZH010000101.1:0-9095 GCA_039188075.1 Pseudomonadota bacterium | reverse complement strand
TATCATTCGCGGCCCGAGCGTTTTCCCGGGCTATTATTTGAGCGCGGATACGGGGCTGACAAATGATGGCTGGCTGAACACGGGTGATTTGGGGCGTCGCGACAAGGATGGGTATTTTTGGCTGACCGGTCGCGCCAAGGACGTCATCATTCGCGGCGGGCACAATATTGATCCGGGCATCATCGAAAACACGCTGGAAACACATGAAGCTGTTGCTGCCGCGGCGGCCATTGGTCAGCCTGATGAATATGCGGGGGAGTTGCCCGCGGCTTATGTCCAGCTACACCCTGGCGCGAAAATCTCGCCTGACGCGTTGATGGCCTGGGCCAAATCGAGCATTCCGGAGCGCGCTGCGGCGCCGGTCTATGTGGAAGTCATGGACCAGCTCCCGGTCACGGCTGTCGGCAAAATTCACAAACCGACACTCCGGCGAAAGGCGATCGAGCGCGTCATGACTGCGAAGATTGGGGACCTGGACTCAGACGTTCGGATTTTGGTTGAAACCGATGAAAAGCGCGGCACGATCACACGCGTGATCTCTCATCGGCATAGCGAACTCCGCAAACTGCTCGGGGGCTTTGCCCTTCAGCTTGAATTTGCCGCGGAGTGACAGCTTTTTCGTGACAAGCACATTTTTCATTCAGTAGGCGCGATAAATCATGTTTGCATATGCGAGTAGGTTGCAATTGCAGGCTGAGCAGTATAGCCGTACCGCCCAATGGAATTTGCATGAGGATCGCAATGATCAAGTTCTCTATGGCGGCGTCATTTTACGGACGATTCGCTGTCAGCGCGCTGGTATGAAGGGGGATGGCACGCGGGGGCGCGTGTGGGCGCCCCCAAGGGTCAAGTAATATGCTGACAGTTTTGTCTTCCACTTGTCTCATATTCGCCGGTTGCGCGCTGCTTTATCAAGCAGACGACCGGCGTTCAGCATTTGCGAGTGTCCGAGGGTCGCCACGATTACGATTGGGTTTGCGCGCGGGTGCAACACTCGTGTTCATACTGACCTTGGTGATGACGGCATCTTTACAAGGCTGGGAGCTCGGAATTCCCATTTGGCTCGGGATCTTTAGTTTCGCTTTTGTTGCCGGACTTTTCTTAAGCGCTCAAAAACCCGAGTGGCATGCGAAGGCGGCCGCCGGATTTGGCGCAGTCGGCGTCATCCTGGCATTGGGAGCGTTGGTGCTGTGATGGGACTCGTTATTCTCCTCGTCGCTTTCCTTGCTGCCATCATCGCGGGCATGGGACTGACGCGAATTATGGCCGCGCGACCGCGATGGATGGGTTTCACGGCCTTCATGATCATGTTGGTCGGTATTATTGTCAGCATAATTCTCGGCTTTCCCGGCAGCATTCCGGGGCAAGCGCTGTTCACATTCGGTCTTGTGACGGCATTGACCGCCTGGACGGTACATGCACCGCGGCTCACCAGCGTGATTTTCTGGTCGCTCTTGGCATCGATGCTGCTCAGCGCGGCGCTGTTGCTGACGCTGCCCATCGAATTCCGGGCATTGGCAATCTGGATGGCGTTGGCAGTCTCGCTGATTTGGGTCGCGTTCCAGTTTTGGTGCTATTGGGACAAACGCGGATGGCGTGTGGCGACCGGACTAATACTTGTCTCTATGGTAAGTGGATATATTGTATTCACTGTTCCGCCACCCGTATAGAAAGGCTCGCTATGGATCGCGCCCGTCATCTTCGCAATTACGATATGCACTCCTGGGCTGGCATTACGCTGGGTCTGATCGTCTATATCGTCTGTTTCAGCGGCTCATTCGCGCTGTTTGATCAAGAGATCAAAACCTGGGAAGATCCAGCCCTCCGCCTCAGCGTTTCGGAGACACCGGCGGAGATGGACCAGGTCTTTGCCGATTGGATCGAAGAGACGACCGGCGGGGCAGAGGCCGAATTCATGCGGTTCGATTTCCCGACGGAATACGCGCCGTTCTACCAGGGCATGGTGCAATATCATGACGAGAATGATGAGCACGTATTTGAACAGCAGCGATGGAACGCCAATACAGGGGCGCCCGTGGCCCTGCGCGAAGGCGGTTTGAGCGAGTGGCTGCTTGATTTCCACCGTGATTTCATGTGGCCGGATATTCTCGGCGGGCGCACAGTTGGTCGATCCCTGGTGGGCATAGTCGGCATTGTCTTGATGCTGGCGATCTTGTCTGGAATCATTGCTCACACCAAAATTCGGGAAGAAGCGTATTCGATGCGGCTGAAACGGTCGCAGCGCCTGAAATGGCAGGATACGCACAAGGTTGTCGGTATCTGGGGCTTGCCATTCTACATCATGATTGCCTTCACGGGCGCCTATCTCGGCGTGATCGTGATTGTCTCGCAGCTGATTGCAGCGGTCGCCTTCAAGGGCGACGTTGATCGACTGGTAGGTGCGGTTCTCGGACCGGTGACGGAAGCCACTGGCGAGCAGGTTCAAATGATCAGCCTCGACGAGCTGCGAGAGATGCAGCACCCGAGTTCGGGCAAGGATCCATACATGGTGATCATGCGCAATTATGGCGACGCTGCTGCCGAATTCGACGTTTTCTATAAAGCGGCGGACTCCCTTCGGTTTTCGGACGTCCTTTACATTAGTGGGGTAACAGGAGAGCCGAGTCCCCCGAACGAGTTTCGCGAAGAAACGGGTGCCCTGCGCGTCGCAAATGCGGTGACGCCGTTGCACTATGGGACCTATGGCGGCATTTGGCTGAAATATCTGTATTTCGCACTCGGAATGTCCCTGGCAGTGATTACGGCGCTGGGCTCCATGATGTGGATTGAGCGCCGTAAGCACGGCAATGATGGCGAGAAGACCCTGACATTCTATAATCGTCTGGGGTATTTCAATACCGGTATCGTGATGGGTTTGCCGGTCGCCACGATTGCCATTTTCTATCTCGACAAACTCTATGTTGGGGCTGAGGCAGGTCGGATATTCGCGACGGGCTGGACCTTTTTCGGCGTCTGGACCCTGGGATTCATTTACGCTTGGATGCGCCGTGACGATTATAAAACTACGAGGGAATTGCTGATCGCCACGGGCGTAATGGCAATGGGTATCCCGATCCTGAACGGACTCGCGACTGGACAATGGTTCCCGGCACATCTCGGGGCGGATCATAGCGTCGCCGCATGGGTTGATGTTGTCATGTTGCTGGCGGGCGCCGCGACCGCTGCGATGGGATATCTTTCACCGGCTGAGCGGCTCGATAAGGCGGCTCGGCGGGCCAAGACGAAAGCGGCGGCTGCTACAGCAATGGCCGAAAAAGAAACGGCGGCTGACCAAGAGGCCGCCGCCGTCCCCGCTGAATAGACGTTCGATCTAGTTCTGAACCGCGATAATGGCGTTTGACGCGGCCACGGTCACCGTGGCCAGGTCGGCATCCAGAGATTCAGGACGAACCGCACCTGGATAGGCTTCTTCCAGTTTCGCGATGGCTTCAATTATTGCAGTCGCGGCGTCCTGGTCGTCCGCGGCGATGGCATCGGCACTTTCAAGAAACACCGCTTCTCCCGCCTTAAAGAAGCCGTAGCCATCGAGATAGGGCTCGTACGCATCCGATTCGAGCGCGATGCGGTACATGTCGGCGGCCCGCTCGATTTGATCAACCGCGACGCCCGCTGCGATTTCGGCATCGCTCGCGTCCGAGGCGGGCGCTTTTTCGGCGGCCGACCGCAATGCTGCGATGATTTCATCGGCACGGACATTGATTTGCTCTGGCGTTTCGCCAGCGAAGATCGCCGCTGATGTTTCGGTCAATAGATCACTGAAATCTTCAACGCCGAGTTGTTCAAACACAGATTGGCTTTCGAACAGAACTTCCGAAACGGGGTGCGCAAACATTTCTGCAGCGGCTTCGTTTTCGCCCAGAGCATGCGCATCTCGTGCGGCAATGATATGGGCCTCCGTGATGGCGAGGATAGACAGAAAGATGACCGGATCGTCGACCGCCTGAGCGAAGACCACGCCGCCTTCACCTTCACCCGCTTCAGTCGCGGCAGGCTCTGGCGCTTCTACGGGAATCGACTCCGCCGTAATTTCGTTTTCAGCGGGGGCCGTCGGTTGTTCCGGGCTTCCGCAGGCGGCAAGCGTGCCGCTCGCGAGCGCGGCGCTCAGCCCAAGCTGGGTCCAGCGATTCAGTTTTGTGGTCATCGAGACTTTCCTAAGTTGTTTGCTCATACACGAAGATAGTATGACCATATTGATAATCGTTCGCAAGTAGGAATGCGATGGGCAATACCTTTTGGCCGGTCGATCCATCTTGGGGCCGGGTGTTGATCAATCGATCGAAGTATGCGAATGAGTTGCATATGCAGATCTCAGTCTGGAGAAATCGTGAGTGATCTCATCCAAAAGTGCCTTGATGCCGGACTCAGTATGACGACAGCGCGGCGCGCTATTTTGCGGGCCCTCGAAAACTCAGAAGATCATCCCGATGCGCTCATGCTGCATGATCGTGCCAAGGCATACGATCCGACGATTGCCCAAGCCACAGTTTACCGAACCATGCGACTATTGGAGCAAGAGGGACTGGTTGAAAAACATGATTTCGGAAACGGTCGCGCCCGCTATGAAGAAGCCGAAAAAGAACAGCACGATCATCTGATCAACCTGAGCACCGGTGAAATCATAGAGTTTCATGACACTGACCTTGAGGCCTTGAAGATTGAAATCGCAAAACGGTTAGGGTTCGATTTGAAAGATCATCGATTGGAGCTGTATGGGGTTCCACGGGAATGACACGGCAACTCGTCATGCGTTCAATCATGACGATTATCGTGATCGGTCTCGCGGGGCTCATACTGTGGAGATGGCAAATCAACGGGTGGGGGTCGATCGTTTGGCTCGCATCGGCCATACTGATGATGGTCATTCGTTCTCCATACGCTGCCAGAAACAAAGAGAATGTGATCACCGAGCAATTTGCGGTCAGCACAGAACGGTTCTTACTCTTCCTGGTATCTGTGGGTGGCACACTATTACCTGTTCTGCATCTTTCGACCGGGCTCTTGCGGTTTGCGAACTATGAAGCGCCGAACTGGCTGCCCGTCATCGGTATTCTGTTCCTGGTGCCAGGGTTCTGGTTATTCTGGCGCAGCCACGCAGATCTCGGACGCAACTGGAGCGTAACGACGGAGCTCCGTGAAGCGCATACGCTGGTTTCGAACGGCGTATACAAGCAAATCCGACATCCCATGTACTCGGCGATTTGGCTGATTTTTCTCGCCTATCCCTTTCTCATTCAGAACTGGATTGTAGGTGCAGCCGGAATTGTCAGCTTTGCAATTTTGTATGCAGTGCGGGTGCCAATCGAGGAAGCGATGATGCGTCAGGAATTTGGCATTGATTACGAAGAATATTCGTCTCGAACCGGGCGCCTTTTGCCGCGATCAGGAAAATGAAAAACCTGAGACAATTTTGCACTTGATAATCATTCGCAACTATGTTGAGGTCTTCTCAAGCAGAAAGGAGATCGAAATGCTCGGAAAGCACGCGGATACCATCGACTGGTTGGAGCGCCAGCTCAAGGAGCTCGAAACCTGGCGTCGAGACTTGATCGGTGAAGGCGCATGCGAGCCATGCCGATTGGAGCAAATCGACCTTCACCGCACTTGGTTGGAAGATCAGATCTCCCGCCTGGTCGATGCAAATCTCAAACCCGCTACATAACCCCTTTGGGCTGCAGCATGTCTGATGTCATCGCGCTTTTGACGTCAGCCTCTCGGCAGCAAAACTCCTCCCAGACCTTGAGCAACATGTTGCAGCCCAATTCCCGAAAAGGACCTTTGAAATGAATTCCAGTCTTGTTGCCCGCAAAACGCTGACAGATCTTGGTCCAGGGGCGCAAATTGCAACATTCGGTTTTCGTGCATGTGCGTTTGGGCAAACGCGATGCTGTTGTCTGCTGAATCTCTTTAAAGACTTCTTTGGCGCGGAAAATGGCGGACCTGTATTGGGGCGGTTTATCAGACTCGCCGAGTGTCTTGGAAACAATGGCCTCAGACGCATAGACTTGACCGTTCCAAATGCGATCACGTTCACTCATGACGAAGCATCGCTCTTGAGCGCCCTCTCGTCGATGCAACACGGCGCCTTTGCCCAGGCGCGTGCGCACATGACATGGCTCCTGGCGCGATCTCCGCATACAAGCGAAATGAACATTATTTCCGATTTGGCAAATTTCTTTTCCGCGCAGGATATGATCGTCAAAAGCCCGGAATATGAGTCGATGCCGATCCAACGAACGACGGACGAGCGACCGGCACTCGCCCTGGTGCAAAATGTCTAGTCTCCGTGATTTGGCGAAGCCACCCTCAGCAGAGGCATTGATGGTGCCGGATAATCCTTATCTTTTGATGACGTTTTCAGTCCTGAAACGTGAACGTCTTTCGCCTTCTTTCATCCGAATTACGTTCGCCAATCAAGATGGTTTGAGCTTTACCAGCTGGGGTCCTGATCAACGCGTAAAACTTTATCTGCCGGAGCCTGGAACCGCCCCGCCAAGACTGCCGCTGACGGACTGGAATGCCGCTTGGCAAAAACTTGATCAACACATTCGACCTGCACGCCGGTCCTACACAATCCGACAAGTTCGACCTGACCGCGGTGAACTCGATATTGATTTCGTCGATCACGGCGTTGAAGGCCCAGCTTCTGCCTGGGCGTTTCATGCGAGACCTGGCGATCTCCTGCAAATCGCGATTCCAAATGGCGACTTCTCCGGTCGGCCCATTGGCTTCGAATGGCGTCCGCCTGAAGGTGTTTCGCGGCTCTTGCTGATGGGGGATGAAACGTCACTTCCCGCAATCTGCAATATTCTGGAACATATTCCTGAATCGGTGACATCGATCGACTGTTTCGTCGAAGTCCCGCGCGCTGGCGACGACACGGCAGCGGGAGAGATGGCGAGCCGCATCACCTGGTTGCCGCGTTATGACGACCCGCCCGGCGCGAAGCTCAAAAAGGCTCTGAGCTATTCGCAAATGCCAGAGTTGGCGCGGTTGAAACACCTGCATGGTTTAGAGAAATCCGTCGCTCCCGATGAACGGATGTGGGATCCGGCGGCAGACACGAGCGGTCCATTCTACGCCTGGGTTGCGGCTGAAGGCAGCGCGGTCAAATTCATTCGACATGCCCTGATGAAAGATTGCGGCTTGCCAAAAAGTGCTGTGTCAACGATGGGGTATTGGTATCTCGGTCGGCCGTTTCATTAAGTTGGAGCACACAGTGATTGGAGGAAGTCATGGCTGCAGATTCGCAAACCCTCGCGCCACTTGAAGAGCGGCTTAAAACCTTTGACGGCTTTTTGGAGCGTCTGTCCAAAGAGTATGGAATGTCTACCCTGGACTTGGTGCGCCATCTTCCGGATGACAATGTCAAAATCGTCAATGGCGAAAAGATGCTCGCGCTCCTGAAAGATGTTGGTGATTGGGGCGCGGTGCTGTTCATCACTGAGGGCAATTCGGTTATCACGGGCATGTCGGTCGAGATGCCGCAAGTCTTCCTGAAGGATGGCTATTTCCATTTCTTCGGGCAGGGTGGTTTTGGCGGGCATATTGAAGAGCATGCGTGTCGCCACATCGCCTTCATTGAGCGCCATTTCCAGAACCGAAATTCGCGCTCCATCCACTTTTACGATGACCGCGGTGAGCCAATGTTCAAGATTTTTGTATCGCGCGAACTGAGTGGTGACATGAAGGCTGAGCAAGTTGAACGCTGGGTGGCCCTAAAAGAGAAACTCTAAGTCGCCGGTCGGATACCGGTCACGATATGGACGTGTGCATCCATATATACTTCTCCATCGATCATGTGCTTGGAAAAGAAAGATGCGAGATCCGAATAGGCCGCCCGTGCGGTGATCTGATCGCTTTGATCGAGCAATTGTCCAATTGAAAACGCGGTCAGACAGAAGCTCGCCGCAGCGTTCGCATCCATACCGCCGCCAATGGCGAGTTTGTCTCTCCAGCTTTCACTTGAGATATCTGCAAACCCGGATGACTTCAGCAAAGAGACAAATTCGTCGGCGTCCTGATATCGAAAAGGTCCCGGCGCACCCGGTTCAGGGGTCGGGACAACGATATGGTTGCTCAATATGGTTCGGATACTGGACATCCAGGGATTTTCAGCTGGAGGCCCCCAAACCGCAAAGCCAAACCGCCCGCCGGGTTTGAGCCATTGAGCCAGATTCGCAAATGCGGCGTCAGCCGCGGGAAAGAACATGATCCCAAAGCGCGACGTTAGCCGATCAAACTGTGCAGCCTCTTTGAGTGGTTGCCCTGCGTCCTGAACATGGAAATGGATTGGAACATCTCCATAGGCTTCCTTGGCTTTCGCGGCATCAATAAGGGCGGGCGAAATGTCGAACCCATCAACCGTGCTGCCAGGATAAGCGTTGCGCGCAATCGCGATACTGGTTTCGCCGCCACCACATCCAATGTCGGCAATGCGATAAGGCGCATCCAAATCGAGCGCTTCGATCAAAGGCGCATTGACAGGCGCCAACATGGCCTCGAGTGGCGCCATCGACGCGCGCCAGGCCTCGCCGCGGTCGGTTGACCAATCAGATGCTGAAATATTCGCGACCATACTATCTCTTCCGGGCAATGTGATAAACGAGCTTACCCTGAACACGCGCGTGCTCAACTGGGCCCATGGATTCCCGGGACAGTGAGTGGGCGTTGGCACCTTCAAGCCATAGGGAGTCTGCATTGACATCAATCGCGCGTTTTACGATTTTTCCAAAACGCGGGTGATCAACCAGAAGGACATCGCCATCACGATAGGATGTGCTGCGTTTGAACAGCGCAAACGCCCCCGGTGAGAGCATGGGGTGCATGCTCTCACCTGTCACTCGGATGAGTGACCAACCCAGCATTTAGTCTGCCAGCACCGGATAAACGAGTTTGAGTTGCGGCGGATAAGGACAGGTTTTCCGCACCGTCCCAATCGACTTGGTTTTCCAGAAGATCTCTGCAAACTCATTGACCAGTTCAACCAAGGCGAGGCCGTCTTCGCGGTGGACATCCTGCTTGCAGGCGCTCGCCTTTTGCATGATGGCATGCACAAGGCCGTGCACATTCGGATG
>JBCCZH010000100.1:0-9125 GCA_039188075.1 Pseudomonadota bacterium | reverse complement strand
GTCTGGCGGGGACTTTAGACAAATTCAAACGATCTGATTCATCAGAAATCGACCATGCTGCGGTACATGTTTTGCATGACAATTCGCGTATCGGGCTAGTCGGGACATTGGATCGTGAAATTTGAACTGTATCGTCCGCAGGATCTGTCTGCAGAACAGTGGCAAATCTATGCCGCCCTGCGCGATGCGCGGTCGATCTATGATGATCCTTTCTTTGACCCCGATTTTGCCCGCATCGTGGGCGAGGTGCGGGAGGATACGCGCATTGGTTTTGCCAGCGACAAGGATGGCGTTTTTGCAGTCTGGCCGCTGCACATTCGACCCGGAAACTGGGCCCGGCCGATCGGGGCGCCGTTCTCGGACTGGAATGGTCCCATTCTGGCTGAAAACACGCACCTGTCCGCGCAGGAGATCCTGGCCGGTTTCGATATTTCAGGCCTGACCACACAAGGCTTTCAGCCGCTGAGCGCAGCCCCGACAGATGAGCTTGATCGATGCGGCGCCAATGTCTCCGACCTGTCGCAAGGATGGCAGGCCTTTATCGCCGACCAGGAAGCGCAATGGCCGAAACACTTCAAGAAAATGCGCCGCGTCTATCGCAATGTCGAACGCGATTTCTCCGGACCGCAAGTTACATGGGATGATCGCCGCGATGACAGTTTTAACCGTCTGATGACGCTGAAACGCGAGCAATATGCCCGAACGGGCTATTATGATGTGCTCCATGCGCCCTGGACGCGGTCTCTGTTTGACCGCCTGAGGCACTTTGAGGGGCCCAGATTGCGCGCCCGCATGAGCAGCTTATATTTTGGCGAACAGATGGCGGCAGGCGAGTTCAATCTGCAATCAGACACGGTCTTGCACGGCTGGATTACCGCCTTTGATCAGGCTTGTTCGAAATACTCCCCGGGCAACATTCTGGTGCAGGAAATCCTCGCGAGTATGAATGACACGGGCCTGATCCTGTATGATTCCGGACCAGGGCTGGACCATTATAAACGCCACTATTCGAACGCGCAGATCGCGATTGAAAGCGGCGTATTGAGCGGCAACTCAACCGCCCTCAACGCGTCCCGGGTCGCAGGTCAGGTCTGGCGCCTCGGCGAACAGGTCATGCCGCGGCCGGCCAGCGCGATCATGGCGCGCGTACGTCGACGTATGGACCAGATTGCAGCCGTCGATACCTCGCTGACCGGACGTGCCAGCGGGCTGATCAGTGCTTTGCAAAACCGGCCAGTTTAATCAGGAAGAGGCTTGAAGCAGACCGGCAAGCTGGCTAATCCGCGAGTTAGCGGGCAAAGCGACGGGGTTTGTGATTTCAGATCGGGCTGAACATTCCAGGACGGGCCGGGGGCCCATCATCATATCGCGGCATGGTCGGCCAGCTCTGGACCGCACAGCGGGACCGAAGCTGACCTGGCAGGAATATCGCGACTGGTGGGAGCGTTATGAATCCGGCAGCCTGGCCGAGGACCAAATGGTCCCTGATCGATTGAAGTCCGTAGTCAAGGATGTCGATCTCGTCTTCAGCTCGGAACGGCCACGCGCTAAAGAGACGGCAAAATGGGCCACGGACGGGCGTACCCCCGCGCCGAATGCGATCTTTAACGAGGCGCCATTGCCGCCGCCACGGTTCAAGACGCGCAAATACCTGCCAAAGACCTGGAACGTCCTGGCGCGGACCTTCTGGCTCCGCGGGCACGCGCTGGATGGCGAGTGCGTTAAAGGCGCACGCGCGCGGGCGATTGAGGCCGCTCAGCACTTGCATGACGCCGCTGACGGCAAATCTGTCTATCTGGCGGCGCATGGCTGGTTCAACCGCATGTTGCGTCGACCTTTGCGCAAACTGGGCTGGGTCTGTGTCTATGATGGCGGCGATAAGTATTGGAGCTACCGGGTCTACGAATATCGTGGAAAATCCTGAAATCGCCATTGAGGCGAGTGCATTCCGGCTCTAGGGTGCCGCCAAACCTAACGAGCTGAGATCACAGAATGGCGACCAAGGCGAAACCCGTCAAAGATATGAGCTTCGAAGAAGCTTTGGCTGAACTCGAGACGATTGTCCGGCAATTGGAACAGGGCGATGTCGAACTGGAAAAATCCATCGCGATCTATGAACGCGGCGCCGAGCTCAAGAAACACTGCGAAACCCGTCTGAAATCTGCGGAACTGAAAGTCGAGCAGATCGTACAGGACGCCGATGGTGAACCGAAAACCGAGCCAGCGAGCTTTGACTGATGGCCGCCGATGGCGAACCTGACTTTGGTCGGCGCCTGACCGAAATCGCAGATCGTGTCACTGTCGCGCTCGATCAGCTTATCCCGCCCGCCCAAGGTCCAGAAGCCGATCTTATGCGCGCCATGCGCCATTCGGCGCTGGCCAATGGCAAGCGGATGCGACCCTTCTACGTGATTGAGACCGGCGCGATGTTCGAAGCGCCGGAGAAGAGCCTCTTGCGGACGGCCGCGGCGCTGGAATGCGTGCATTGCTATTCCCTGATCCATGATGATTTGCCGTGTATGGATGATGATGATTTTCGTCGTGGTCAGCCAACCGTGCATAAAGCGTTCAATGAGGCCACTGCCGTTCTGGCCGGGGATGCACTGTTGACCCTTGCCTTCAAGATATTGGCCAATCGGGAGACGCATCAGGACGCTCATATCCGTCTCAAATTGCTCGAACGTCTGGCCGATAATGCCGGGCCGCTGGGCATGGTGGGCGGGCAGATGATTGATATGCTGGAAGATGACAGCCCACGCGATCTGAACACGATTACGCGAATGCAGCGCCTGAAAACCGGAGCATTGATATCTTATTCCGTCGAGGCAGGCGCAATTATTGGCGGCGCCAATGATGTCGAGCGCCAGGCCCTGCACGGGTTCGCGCATGATCTGGGTCTGGCCTATCAGATTTCGGACGATTTGCTTGATGCGACGGGCGATGAGGCCGATGTCGGCAAGCCTCTGCGCACTGATGAAACGGCTGGGAAAGCCAATTTTGTCACGTTATTAGGGGTCGATCAGGCTCGAGAACGGGTGCGGCTCCTCGCCGCGCAAGCGAAAGAACATCTCGCAATTTTCCGCAATCGCGCCAATATCTTGCTGCAATCGGTCGATTTTGTTTTGGACAGAAAACACTAAAGTCACCGAATTGGGGTTCATGGCTCTCGGGAGGCCGCCGAATGACAGACCTGAAGAATACGCGTTTGCTCGATGATGTTCAGAGCCCGGATGATTTGAAAGACAAATCACGGGAAGAGCTGAAACAGATCGCGGATGAAGTGCGTCAGGAAGTCATCGACGCCGTCTCTGTCACTGGCGGGCATCTCGGCGCTGGCCTCGGCGTGGTCGAGCTGACTGTGGCGCTTCATGCCGTCTTCAAGACGCCGGAAGACCGTCTGATCTGGGATGTTGGCCACCAATGCTATCCGCACAAGATCCTGACCGGACGCCGCGATCGCATTCGCACGCTGCGACAAGGCGGTGGCCTGTCTGGTTTCACCAAGCGCGCTGAGAGCGAATATGATCCGTTCGGGGCGGCGCATGCCTCAACCTCCATCTCCGCGGCGCATGGCTTTGCGACAGCGCGCGACCTGCAGGGCAAGAGCAATCATGTCGTCTCGGTGATCGGGGACGGCTCCATGACGGCCGGCATGGCCTATGAAGCGATGAATAATGTTGGCGGCGATCAGAAGCGCCAGGTCGTCATCCTGAATGATAATGACATGTCGATCGCCCCGCCGGTCGGCGCGATGAGCCATTATTTCAGCCGTCTGGTCTCCAGCCGCCAATATCGCGGCCTGCGCCGTCTGGCCAAGTCAGTCGTCAAGCCGATCGGCCTGGAAAACCCGGCTCGGAAAGCGGAAGAATATCTGCGTGGCTTCGCCATGGGCGGCACGATGTTCGAGGAGCTGGGCTTTTATTATGTCGGACCGATTGATGGTCATGACCTGGACGTGCTTTTGCCTGTGCTCGAAAACGTCAAACAGATGCAGCGCCCGGTGCTGGTGCATGTCGTCACCCAAAAAGGCCATGGCTATGCCCCGGCCGAGAATAGCGCCGACAAGTATCACGGCGTGTCCAAGTTCAACGTCGTTACCGGCGAGCAGCAGAAGTCACAGGCGAGCGCGCCAAAGTTCCAGGACGTGTTTGGCGAGACGCTGGTCAAGCTGGCCGAGACGGATGACAAAATCTGTGCGATCACGGCGGCGATGCCGTCCGGCACGGGCGTCAATATTTTCCAGAAAGCCTTTCCAAAACGGGCCTTTGATGTCGGCATTGCGGAACAGCACGCGGTGACCATGGCCGCTGGCATGGCGGCGGATGGGATGAAGCCTTATGCGGCCATCTATTCGACTTTCCTGCAGCGCGGCTATGACCAGGTCGTCCATGACGTCGCCATTCAAAGCCTGCCTGTCCGCTTCGCGATTGACCGTGCAGGTCTGGTCGGGGCGGATGGCCCGACGCATGCGGGTAGTTTTGACATTGGGTATCTGGGCGCTTTGCCAGGCATGATCTGCATGGCCGCCTCCGATGAGGCCGAACTGGCGCGCATGGTCGCCACCGCGAATGAGATTGATGACCGTCCCTCGGCGTTCCGCTATCCGCGCGGTGAAGGCTATGGTGTGGAGATCCCCGATGAGCTGACCCCGCTCGAAATCGGCAAAGGCAAGATTGTCCGCGAAGGCACGTCTATTGCCATCCTGTCTTATGGCGCTCGCCTGCAGGAATCGCTGAAGGCAGCGGACATGCTCGCCGCGCAAGGGCTGTCCTGTACGGTCGCGGATGCCCGGTTTGCAAAACCGATTGATGCCGACCTGACCGAGCGTCTGGCCAAGGATCATGAAGTCCTGATCACCATCGAGGAAGGCGCCCGAGGCGGCTTCGGAGCATTTGTCCTGCAGCATCTGGCGGAGGTCGGGGCGCTGGATACGGGCCTGAAAGTTCGCACGCTGCACCTGCCGGATACATTCCAGGATCAGGACAAACCAGACCTGATGTATGAAGAGGCGGGCCTGACAGCACGCCATATCGCAGCCCGCGCGATCGAAGCGCTGGGACGCGGCAATGTCGACGCGATAGAGCGGATTGCACGCGCTTAATCATCCGTAACAGTGGCTGCCGTTTTTCGGCCTTAGTCGACTGTCAAAGCCTGTTGCTTCCAACCATGGATCGCAACAGGAGCCAGCATGGGCATTCGGGCATTTCTCCTATTGACCCTTATCGCGGTCACGGCCTGCGAAACCGTGCCCAAAACCATGGATCCGGCGATCTTCGAAGGTGAGATATCCGCGCTTTCCGACAATCCCAGCATGGCCGCGTCTGATCGCCAGATCAGTGACTTGCTGGCGCGCCCGGATCTGACAGAGGCGCAACGGGCAGATGCGATCTTCCTGCGGGCTGAGAAACGCCTGGATGCGCGCTTCAACCTGCCAGGGGCACGTGCTGACTTCGATACGTTTGTCACCCTGCAGCCAGAGGATGCCCGTGTCTCAACGGCAGAACGGCGAAAACTGTTTGTCGCCGAAGAGATTGAATCGGCGCAACGGCGGCTGGCGCAATTGCAAAACTTGTCTGACTGGTTCGATGACAAGGTCTTGATGGGGGATCTGGACGCCGGTGCCGCGCGCTATCGCAAGGCTGGCCTGACGCCGAACCCGGCGCAGCTTTATCTGCTCAAGGAAAGCGGTTTTGTGTGTGAGGCGGCGGCAGACTCAGGCGCGCAACCCGTTCACCAATATGGCACAGCGCGCGACGATGTCGCTGACGCGGTCTGGTGTGATGACCCAAGCCTCTCCTGATTCTCGCCTTAGTCTCGCCATCGCCGCCATCAATCTTCAGCTTATCCAATTTGAGAGGGATCAAATCATGCGCTTACTCTTAGCCGCCCCGCTACTCGCTCTTGCCGCAGCCTGTGCCTCGACGCCGGCCGAAACAGAGCCCGTGATCGCAGAGGCACCTCCCGCTGTGCTGGAGGAGCCAAGCGCGTTTGATCTCGCAATGGGAACCGTTGATGACCTCGTTGCTGCTGGCAATGAACAGGCCGCCATTCTGCGCCTCGAACAGTTGATCGGGATGCAGATGGCCAGTGATGATGAAAAAGCCGAAGCCCTGTACCGTATGGCGGAACTGAAAATGGGCGAGGGCAATCAGGTCTGGGGTGCGATTGATGCCCTCGATGAGTTTATCGAAACCTATCCCAACCATGCCAAGGCCGAGGCCGCCTCTCAGCTGCGGGATTATGCTCGGGGTGAGGCGACCAGTCTGAATGGCAGCCTGGAAATGAACGCGCACTCGCCTATGGAAGAGTTCAAGAAACGCTTCCGGCTGGGCGAGCATCAAACCGCGGCCGACATCATGTTCGAGAACGCCCTGACGCCGGAGAATGAGTATATCCTCGACATGTATCAGATCGGCTATCTGTGTGATTCTGCCGAGCTCACAGGACCAAGTTATGACCTGACAGAGCCAGATGGTACGGCCCGCACGGTGCGGTTCTGCGACTTCGGAAAATAGGGTTTCAGGCTCAGCTGTAGAACACAGCCTCGTACGAGACTGAGCGCCAGCGCTGACCTTTGGTCAGCGCTGGTTTGCCATGCGGCGTCGGGAAAGAGTTACAACTTTCTTAAATTTTTCTGCAAAATGTAACTCGCCAAATTAGGGAGTCTGGCATACAAATTGCTCGTGGGGGCAGTGTAGAGTAGTTGGGAGCGGTCCCCAAAATGCAATCATTCTTGACGGTTTTTATCGCTGGAATCCTAGCATTCATCGGCATTTTCATGATGAATCCGGAAATTGAATCCCCCGTTGAATTGTATGCCGATACGGTCTCCATGGATGTGGTGAATGAGTTACCAACTGTCCCATCTGTGATCGTTGATCCGGTTCCCCCTCTGGTCCTGGCGCTCGATGCCTACCAGCATTTTGATGGTGGCACCTATCTTCCGGCCGACGTTTTGATCGCGTTTGACGAGTAATCCGACCAAAATTTCAAACAAATACAGGCCTGCCGCAGCGTCGCCCCTTCCGTAGGGGGCAAGCTTGCCGCATATCCTTGGGGAATAAGACAATTTACCCGGAGGATATTCATGGCCGCAGCAGCTCTGCCAGACGGTTGGCCCGTTATTTCAATCGCCCAGGCCAATGCCGCCCTTGCCGCATCTGACACCCCATTGAAACTCGCAGATGGCGTCGTCGGCGGCGTCCCGATGAAGATCTATGTCGATGCGCCGCCAACCATCCGGACCATTCTGGAACTGGCCGAGCCGCAATTCGGGGCCCGCGACTATCTCGTCTACGAAGATGAGCGCGTCACCTTCTCCGCCTTCACGCGCGCTGTAGAGCATTTCGCCAAAGCGCTGCGCGAAACCTATGGCGTCGAGAAGGGCGACCGCGTCGCCGTGATCATGCGCAACTTCCCGCAATGGCCGGTGCCATTCTTCGCCGCCTTGTCCCTCGGCGCGATTGCGACGCCGATGAATTCCTGGTGGACCGGGGATGAGCTTGAATATGGCTTGCAGGATTCCGGCGCCAAGGTAGCGGTGGTCGACCCTCAGATCCTCACCCGCATTCAGGATCATCTTGGCAATCTGCCGGCCTTGGAAAACATCATTGTGGCCCGCGCCAGCGGCGATTTGCCAGGCGATAATGTCCGCGCCATGGAAGACCTGATCGGACCCGCCACGAGCTGGGCCGGCCTCGAGAAAATTGGCCTGCCAGCCGCCGAGCTTGCGCCGGATGATGATGCCACCATCATGTACACGTCTGGCACAACAGGACGCCCGAAAGGCGCCCTGGCATCGCATCGCGCGATCATCTCCAACATGCTGAACTCGCTAACCTGTCAGATGCGTATGCTGCTGCGACGGGGCGAGGCGCCGCCGGAACCGGATCCGGATGAGCAGAATGCGACCTTGCTGGCCATCCCGTTCTTCCACGCGACAGGCGCGTTCGCGGTGCTGATCCCGAGCATGCTTCAGGGCAACAAGATTGTCTCCATGTATAAATGGGATGCGGGTGAAGCACTGCCCATCATTGAGCGTGAGAGCATCAATAATGTGGGCGGCGTACCGGCGATTGCCTGGCAATTGCTGGAACATCCAGAGCGGGACAATTATGATCTGTCCTCGATCAAGGCGGTCTCCTATGGCGGGGCGCCATCGGCGCCGGAACTGGTCACGACGATCAAGAAACGCTTCCCGGAAGCGGCCCCTGGCAATGGCTGGGGCATGACCGAGACGTGCGCCACGTCCTCGGTCAATCTCGGCGAGGATTATGTCAATCGTCCGGACAGCGCCGGCGCCCCTCCCGGTGCGGTGGAATACAAGATCGTGTCTCCAGATGGCAAAGTGCTGCCGGCTGGCGAAGTCGGCGAGCTCTGGTGCAAGGGCCCAATGAACTGCAAGGCCTATTGGAACAAGCCGGAAGCGTCTGCCGAGACCTTTGTCGATGGCTGGGTCGTGACCGGGGATCTGGCGCGCCTGGATGATGAGGGTTTTCTCTATCTCGTTGATCGCGCCAAGGACATGCTGATCCGCGGCGGCGAGAACATCTATTGTATCGAGGTCGAAAGCGCGCTGTACGATCATCCGGCCGTGATGGATGCGTCTGTGGTCGGCATCCCGCACAAGGTGCTGGGCCAGGAAGTTGGCGCCGTGGTGCAATTGAAGCCTGACATGAATGCCAGCGAAGACGAGCTGCGCGCGCATGTCCGCAATCAGCTGGCCGCATTCAAGGTGCCGGTCGAGATTCAGTTCCAGGATGACCCCTTGCCGCGCAACGCCAACGGGAAAATCCTGAAACCGGTCCTGCGTGATCGCTTCGAAGCGCGCGGTTAGCTTTGATCACCCCGCCCAGACGTCGAGCACGTAACGGCCGCTTGAGGCGAACTCGTCCATCCAGGCTTCGGCTTCGCCAAAGCTGACATCTGATTGCTCAGCATAGATCTTGGTCAGCGTGCGTCTGACGTCCGGTTCCATACTGGCCCCGTCGCCGCAGACATAGACCACGGCGCCGCGCTGGATCAGGTCCCAGACCTGGGCCTGTTGCTGGCGCAGGACATCCTGGACATAGACCCGCTCTTTCTGGGCGCGGGAAAAGGCGGTGTGGAGCTTAATCAGGCCGTCC
>JBCCZH010000099.1:0-9129 GCA_039188075.1 Pseudomonadota bacterium | reverse complement strand
TGAAACGCCCACCTTTGCCGGTGGGCGTTTTTGCACTATGTGCAGCGCAACATGTTTGCCGGCGCAGTGATTCGAAGTCGGCCCCGCTGTTCAATCCGGAGCAGCTTGATGTGACCGACCTTTCAATCTTCAGCTGGACAAAACATTGACGGACGAAAACAAGATTACATTTGCCGAGCTCAATCTCGATCCGCGCATTCAAAGCGCAATTGATGCGGCTGGCTATGAACACCCGACCCCGATTCAGGAACAAGCCATTCCGGTGATCAAGAAAGGCGGCGATGTCACCGGCATCGCCCAGACCGGAACCGGCAAGACCGCCGCTTTCACGCTGCCCATGATGCATCGCCTGACCAAAGGCCGGGCGCGGGCGCGCATGCCGCGCAGCCTGATCCTCTGCCCAACCCGCGAACTGGCGGCTCAGGTGTCAGAGAATTTCGAAACCTATGGCAAGGACCTGAAGCTCAATATGGCGCTGCTGATTGGCGGCGTCAGTTTCAAGGAACAGGAACAGAAACTCATGCGCGGCGTCGATGTTCTGATCGCCACGCCGGGGCGCCTGATCGACCAGTTCGAGCGCGGCAAGATCCTGCTCACGGGCGTCGAAGTCTTCACCATTGATGAAGCCGACCGGATGCTCGACATGGGATTCATCCCGGACATTGAGAAGATCTGCAAATTGCTGCCACCCCGCCGCCAGACGCTGCTCTTCTCGGCCACCATGCCCAAAGAGATCGCGCGGCTCGCCAAGACCTTCCAGAAGGATCCGGTCCGCATCGAAGTTGCACGAGAGTCCAAGACGGCTGAAACCATCGCTCAGCACGTGGTCAAACTGCCGCGCGGCGATGACAAGGCAAAACGCACGGCGCTGCGCCGGATCATTGAAAGCCGCGATGTGAAGAACGGCATCGTGTTCTGTAACCGCAAGCGCGAAGTCGATATCGTCGCGAAATCCCTGGCCAAGCACGGGTTCAGCGCCGCGCCCATTCACGGTGATTTGCCACAAAGCGCGCGTATGGACACTTTGAACAAATTCCGCGACGGTGAATTGCAATTGCTGGTCGCATCAGATGTCGCGGCACGAGGCCTGGACATTCCGGATGTCGGGCATGTCTTCAACTATGCCCCGCCGCCCAAGGATGAGGATTATGTGCACCGGATCGGTCGCACCGGCCGCGCCGGTCGCGAGGGCGAAAGTTTCACCATTGTCGGGCCTGACGATGCCAAAGGCTGGCGCGGCGTGATGATGCTGATCAATACCGATGTCGCAGACTATATGCCGGACGGCCTGGTCGCGGAATTGGAAGACCTGCCGGAAGAGTCAGGCGGACGACGCGGACGTGGACGCGGAGATCGCAGCGGCCGCCGGGACCGCAGCGAAGGCCGTGGCCGCGGACGGGGACGTCGGGAACGATCTGAACGCCGTGAAGAAGCGGACAAACCGGCGGTGAAAGAGGCAGAATCAGCCGAGGCGGAGACGCCGAAGAAAACCCGCAAGGACCGCCCGAAACGGGATTACAAACGCAAGGATGACGACCCCATCCTGGATCCAGCGCCGGATGAGGTGAAGGGATTTGGAGACGAAGTCCCGGCGTTTCTGAAAAACTAGATTCGGTCTTGTCGAAAGACTAAACGCCTATAGGCTGCGCCCTTCACTATCGAGAGGCGCGCGATGCGGATATTTGGACTTTGGTTGACTTCACTCCTTTTAGGGAGCGTGGTCGCACAGGCGCAACACCCTCAGCCACCGCTTGAAGTCTATGGGGCCCTGCCTCAGATCGGGTCGGCGGAAATCTCGCCCGATGGCACCAAAATCGCAATGATCGCCAACTTTGAAAACGGTACGCGCGTCCTCGTGTCTGAAGTGGGGGGCGGCATCATCCAGCAGATTGGTGTCGACGAGATGAAAACGCGTGGGCTGGAATTTTTTGACAATGATCATATCATTCTGCGCGTCTCCGAAACGACGACGACCATTGGCTTTCGCGGCGAGTATGAGTATTCGGGCGCTTACGCCATCAACATTGAAACGCTCGAAGATAATCAGCTGATCTCGCATGTCCGTGATCTGTTTCCAGCTCAACGTGGTTTGGGAACAATAGTCGGGCGTGGGGAGAATGAAGGCGAAGTTTTAATGCCCGCCTATATCGGCGCCCGGTACACAGACCCAGACCAAGAATTACTCGTCGCCAAGCTCGATTCTCACATTGGGTATCGTTACATGCGTGGCGAGCCAGATGTTAAAGACTGGTTTGTTGGTGAAGGCGGCCGTGTCCTCGCTCGGATACGCTATAATGATCTGAGCAACCTTTATCGCGTACAATGGCATCTCGGAAATGGCGCTTGGAAGGACATCTTCTCGGAAGAATCGGACGTTCCGCCAATGAGGATCCTGGGCGTCACCCCCGACGAGACAGGTCTCGTTTTCATTCGAAGCTCAGACAATGTCGAGACCGTGATGAAGCTCTCCTCTGAGGGCGAAATCTCCGGCCCGCTTATACCAAAGAATGACCGATCAATCGAAGCCATCTTAGGGGACGACAATCGCAAAATTCTTGGCGTTCAATATGCGGGCCTGGTTCCGGGGTACACGTTTCTGGATCCTGACCTGCAGGATGGATATGATCGGATTGCCACTCAATTGCCCAACGCCACCATCTATCTGGATTCCTGGTCAGATGATCGCAGTCGACTGCTCTATCATGTCTTTGACCCATCGCTGGGCGATGTCTGGCTGGTTCAGGATCGCGAGGACAATTCTCTCGGCGTGCTTTCCAGTCTGCGTCCTGATATTCCGGTTCAGGCAAATGGCTATTTGATGAGCATCGAATACAAGGCCAGCGATGGTGAGACGATTCAGGCTATCGTCACCGTGCCGCCGGGCTACAATCCCCAAACGGCCGAGCCGCACCCTGCTCTGGTCTTGCCGCATGGTGGGCCAGCCTCTTATGACCGCTTCGATTTTGACTGGATGGCCCAGTATTTCGCAAATCGCGGCTATATCATCATTCAACCCAACTTTCGGGGTTCATCCGGGTTTGGCCGCGCGTTTCAGCGGGCTGGCCGAGGTGAATGGGGTGGCAAGATGCAGGATGATATCACCGATGGCGTCAAAGCGCTCGCCCAAGCCGGAATGATTGACGCAGACCGGGTCTGTATCGCAGGCGCCAGCTATGGTGGCTACGCGGCTCTAGCCGGAGCTGCATTTACGCCGAATCTGTATCAATGCGCGATCGCGATCGCCCCAGTTTCAGATCTCAATCGAATGCTGTCCGATGAGCAACGCGATCGGGGTCGGGATCATTGGGTGGTCAGCTATTGGGAAGACGTGATGGCAGAGGGCGAGCCCAAACGCGCGAAACTGGACTCAGTCTCTCCTGCAAATTTCGCAGATGCCGTTTCGGCGCCTGTCCTCCTCATTCACGGCGACGATGACACCGTCGTACCTTTTGATCAGAGTTCGATCATGGAACGCGCCTTGCGCCGCGCGGGAAAACCGGTCGAGCTGGTCAAACTAAAAGGCGAGGACCACTGGCTCTCGGTCGCCGAAACGAGGGTGCAAACACTCAGGGAAATGGACAGGTTCATCGCAGAACACTTGCCAGTTTCTGAATAGAAAAGACCGCCTCGATGAGGCGGTCTCATGTCGTAGCGCGGGCGAATCTATTTCTTGATCCGGCCTGACACCTGTTTGCGGAACTTCTCGCCATAAGGCGGGCGCATCATGGCGAGCAGCTCACTGCCCGTCTGCGTGTAGATCGCTTTCTTGTGGCTGAACTCGAAGAAGCCGTCGCGGCCATGATAAGCCCCCATACCGGACGGGCCGACGCCGCCGAATGGCAGGTCTTCCTGCGCAACGTGGAAGATCACATCATTCACTGTGACCCCACCGGACGTCGTATTGTTCAGCACCATGTCGCGCTCTGAAGCATCATCACCGAAATAGTAGAGGCCCAGCGGACGTGGATTGTTGTTGATATAGGCAACCGCATCCTTGGTCTCATTATAGGTTTTCAGCGGCAGGATCGGTCCGAAAATCTCGTCCTGCATGACTTTCATATCGTCCGTTGGATTGAGCACAATATGCGGCGCCATCTTGTGGTGCGGCTGCTGGCTGAAATTCTCATTCTGCGGATTGATCTCGACCACTTCGGCGCCTTTTTCGCGCGCATCGTCGAGATAGGAATTCAGACGCTCATAGTGCCGCTGATTGACGATAGAGGTGTAATCATCATTGTCCTTCAGCCCGTCCGGGAACATCTTGCCGACGGCGGCCTGCGCTGCGCCAACAAAGTCGCCGGTCTTCTCTTCCGGTACGAAGGCATAATCCGGTGCGAGACAGATCTGCCCGGCATTCAGGGTCTTGCCCGCCATGATCCGGCTAGCCGCCTTGTCGAGGTCCGCCGACTTGCCGAGCACGACGGGCGACTTGCCGCCAAGCTCCAGCGTCAGCGGCACCAGATTGTCCGCAGCAGCCCGCATGACGTGGTGCGCGATCGAGGTCGCGCCCGTAAAGATAATGTGGTCGAAGGGGAGTTGCGTGAACGACGCGCCGACATCGGGCCCGCCGGTCACGACCGCAACTTCTTCATCAGTATAGTATTTGGAGATCAGCTCTGCCATCAGCTCGCTGGTCTTTTCGGTGAATTCAGATGGCTTGATCATCGCTCGATTACCAGCCGCAAACACATTGGCGAGCGGCGCAAAGGTCAGGTTGACCGGGAAGTTCCACGGACTGATCACGCCGATCACGCCTTTCGGCTGATACTGAATTTGCGCCTTTGATCCGAGCAGGCCGAGCGGGAATTCAACCTTGCGCTTTTCAGGTCGCATCCACTTGCGCAAATGCTTGCGAGAGAATTTCAGGGCCCCAATCGATCCGGCAATATCCGTCAGGTTGGACTGGTCCAGCGAGCGATGGCCAAAATCCTCAGCCATGGCTTTCGACAGCGCCTCACCATGTGTGACCAGCAAGTCGATGGATTTGTCGATCCACGCCTCGCGCTGTTCGGCGGATGGGATCCCATCGCGAATATGTGCCGCTTTCTGTTTTGCCAGAATGGCACCCATGCCATCCGCTGAAAGTCCATCCAAAGCCATCATTTCCTCCAATGGGTTCTTGTCGTTGACGTAAAGGATAACTCAGAATGGCCAGATGACAAAACAATTCCGGGTGACCCCACGTAACGGTTTCCACCGCGTCGATACGGAATAAACTAATCAAAAATCGGAGTGCGCCATGGGTTTCAACAAGATTTCCTATTCTGTGAGTGATGACATTGCGACGATCGCGTTCAACGATCCGCAGACCCTGAACGCCGCTGGGATGGACACGGTCGAGGAATTGCTTCTGGCAATTGAACAGGCCGCCGACGAGGCCCGCTGCACCATCATCACCGGCAATGGACGCGGCTTTTGTTCGGGCGCCAACCTGTCGTCCAATCCGGGTGAGACGCCGAAAGGCAAGCCGGATGCGGGCAAGGCGCTGGACACGCATTATAACCCCTTCATCAAGGCGATGCGCACGCATCCCCATCCGATCATCACCGCCGTCAATGGCGCCGCCGCTGGCGTGGGCTGTTCCATCGCGCTGATGGGCGATTTCATTATCTGCGGCGAGAGTGGCTATTTCCTGCAAGCCTTCCGTCGCATTGGTCTGGTCCCCGATGGCGGCTCAACCTTCCTGCTGCCGCGTATGGTCGGACGCGCCAAGGCGATGGAAATGACCTTGTTCGGCGACAAGGTCTTTGCGGAACAGGCTCTGGAATGGGGCATGATCAATCGCGTCGTGCCGGATGATCAATTGATGGACGAAGCGCACGCCTATGCGAAACGCCTCGCGGATGGTCCCACACAAGCGCTGGCCTTGATCCGCGATCTGGTCTGGCAGGCTGAGGACAATGATTTTGACAGCCAGCTTCAAGCCGAGCGTTTTGCGCAGCGCACAGCCGGGCGCCAGCCTGATTTCAAAGAGGGCGTCAAAGCCTTCCTGGAAAAAAGGCCGGCAAACTTCCGGCACACTTAAGTCTCGCGTTTAGAACGTCATCCGACGCGGCGATTTCACTTTCGCGCGGCGGGCTTGCACCGCCACATCCAGGGCTTTGCGGCCCCAGGCCGAAGCCTCATCGCGATCATCCAGAGCATTTACGGGCAGCGACACATAACTCATCTTGATGGTCTTGCCGGTGCTCGGATTGGTCCACTCAAAGGGCTGTCCGCCTTCGGATTGAAGACTCTTCTTGAGGGCATCATCTGATTTCACGTAGATCTGATCCTGATCGATCAGCGCAAACATGTCTTCGCCGGAATAGACCCCGGCGCCGCCAAACATTTTCCGAATTCGAATTCGACCCAGATTGGCAAAAAGGTCTTCTACATAGGTGTGGAACGGGTTGTCCTGTTTCGTCATTCATATCCTCCGGTGACGATCCCTTATCTGTCTACCGGACCAAGCACCGGCGCGTTTCGGGACTTACGCAGCGGAACATGGTATTTTTTTGCGACTTGGCAACCCTGACAGCGCTGGCACGCAAGCTAAAAAGTTCGTATTCTCGTTTTGAGGCACAAAATACCCCTGTCGCGCGGTCAGATCCCTCAGGTTTCGCCTTTCGCGCTACCAGTCAATTGCGGCATAGACCAATTGCTGGAATTGCGGACGGATGGGGTAACAACCGCTCGGGATCATTTGTGTGGCCTGGATGGCGATCAATTCCTCGACCGGATCGATCCAGAAGAACGTATTGGCGAGGCCACCCCAGCTGAACGTCCCGGGCGAACCGGGGGTCAGCGTTTCAGCGACATCGACCACTGTAGAGCCGCCTAGGCCAAAGCCATTGCCTTCCATGCGCGCTTCGGAGAAGGTCTGGTCACCCATTTCCTTGATCGTCCTGCCGCCTGGCAAATGGTTGAGGCGCATGAACTCCACCGTTTTCGGGCTGAGCAGACGGGCACCGTCCAGGCTGCCGCCTTGCAGCAGCATCAGGCAGAAGCGGTGATAGTCCTGCAGAGTCGAGACGAGACCGCCCCCGGCATTCAGCAATTTGGGCTGCGTCTTGTAGGCTTTGCTGTCGGCTCCCGCCCCATCGCTCAGCGTGACTTCGCCGGTGATCGGGTTTTTGGCATAGCACGCCAGCAGGCGATCGATCTTGTTCTCAGGTACAAAGAAATCGGTGTCGACCATGCCGAGCGGCTCGAAGATCCTTTCGCGGAAAAAGACGTCCAGTGTCATCCCGCTGGCCACTTCGACTACGCGGCCGAGAATATCGGTCGAATGGCCATAGTTCCAACGCTCGCCCGGGGAGAAGACCAACGGAAGTTTGGCAATCCGCGCGCACATTTCACCCAGCGTTTCGCCATCGCCTTCGCCCAGATTGCCAATCTTGGCACCGCGATACAGCGCATCCACTTCGTGCTGGAACAGGAAGCCATAGGTCACGCCGGTCGTATGCGTGAACGCATCGCGCACCGTCATCGCGCGATCAGGTTTGCGGGTCTTATAATCTTTCAGATCGCCGCCATCCCAGACTTCAACCTCAGCGAATTCGGGAATGTAGCGCGAGATGTCATGGTCGAGCCGGATCACACCCTCATCATGCAGCATCATCGCCGCCACCGAGGTGATCGGCTTGGTCATCGAATAGATTCGGAAAATCGTATCCGGTCCGATCGGCGATCCGCCGTCCAGATGCGTATGCCCGCGATAGGCCTCATGCACGATCTGTCCATTGCGCGAGACCAAAGTCGCCATGCAAGGCAGTTTGTCGGAGCCAAGATACGCTTTGTCGAAATAGTCGGGAATGTAATCGAGGCGCTCGCGATTGAGGCCGACATCTTCCGGGGCGAATTCGTGCTCGGTATCGGGCATGTCTAAATCTCTCCTCGTTTCGCCGCGCGGCTCAGCTCGCGTGCGATAATGATCTGCTGGATCTGCGTCGTGCCTTCATACAGCCGGAAAATCCGTGCGTCGCGGAAGAAGCGCTCAACACCATAATCGGCGACATAGCCGGCGCCGCCAAACACTTGTACCGCCCGGTCCGCGACCCGCCCGACCGCTTCAGAAGCGAACATCTTGCAGCACGAGGCGAGCATCGTGACCGGCTCACCTGCATCACGTTTCTTGGCGGCGTCGAGGATCATGCAGCGCGCCGCATAGGCTTCCGCCTGGCTGTCAGCGATCATCGCCTGGATCAGCTGATGTTGCATGATCGGCTTGCCGAACTGTTCGCGTTCCATGGCGTAATTGACCATTTCGCTGATCAGCCGTTCCATCATGCCGGTACAGACAGAGGAAATGTGCAACCGGCCTTTGTCGAGCACGCTCATCGCGACCTTGAAGCCCTCGCCCTCGCCGGCCACCATCATCTCGGACGGCACGCGCGCATTGTCGAAATTGACGTCGCAAATATGCGCGCCTTGCTGGCCCATTTTCTTTTCCGGCTTGCCGACGCTGAGGCCGGGCGTGTCGCGCGGAACGATAAAGGCTGACACACCCTTTCCGCCCGGCTCATCCGGATTGGTCCGTGCCATCACCGTGAACAGGTCGGCGACATTTGCATTGGTGATATATCGCTTGCCGCCATTCAGGACATAGGCGTCGCCATCCCTGGTCGCCTTGGTGCGCAGGCCCGCGGCATCAGATCCGGCTTCCGGCTCGGTCAGCGCGAAACTGGTGACGATGTCGCCACTGGCAATCCCGGGGAGGTACTTTTCCTTCTGTTCTTCGGTACCGAAAAGAACCAGAGCCTGCGAGCCGATGCCGATATTCGTCCCGGCAGCCGAGCGGAAAGCGGGTGACGTCCAGCCGAGTTCGAATCCGACCAGGCATTCGGTTTCCATGTCGAGCCCGAGGCCGCCATAGGCTTCCGGCACGGCGAGACCAAATAGGCCAAGTTCCTTCATTTCCAGCACCAGTTCGTCCGGCACCAGATCATCTTCAGCCACTTTCGCTTCGGCTGGGACACACCGCTCGCGGACAAAGCGGCGCACCTGGTCGATCAAAGCGGCGCGAATTTCAGGATCAAAAGCCATGGCGAGTTACCTCCTGAATGAGACAATAGGCTCAGCGCTCCACGAAGTCGAACCCTGACACGACGTCACGCTGGAGAATTGTGCAGGCACTGGTATCAAGGC
>JBCCZH010000098.1:0-9193 GCA_039188075.1 Pseudomonadota bacterium | reverse complement strand
CTTCAGGGGTGATGGCATCCATAGCCATAAGCAGTTTCCTTAGTCTGAGGGACGGAGGTCGAGCCGTATCTGGAGGCAACCATTCAAGGACCCTGCCAAATCTGGACTTAACGCCCGCCCGGAGTTGTACCCTCAGGGCGTTTCGGGAACATAGTGGCGAATTCCACAAGTTACCAGACTCTCTTTACGGCAGCTTTGTTCAACTGGATGTTAGCTTTTGTTGAAAGGTCCGGTTTTTTTTAAGGGAGGTCATAAAGACTGAGGTCAGGTGATCGCGGATTTGGATTGACGTATACCGTATTTGCGAGTAAACGCTCACTAATTGCATATGGAGGGATCCATGGAAGGCTTTGCGATTCTGGGTGCGATCATCCTGATCTGGATCCTGGTTGGGCCGGTATTTGGCATTATCGGGATGAATAATGCCAATCGCGCTACGCGTGAGCTGGCCGACCTGCGCACGGAACTGAGACGACTGCGGCGGCGCCTGGATAATGGCGAGTCAGATCCTGCACCGCCGCGGTCGGAACCAGAGCGGGCTCGTCCCACACCTCCACAAGCACCGACCAGCGTGCCACAGACGCGTCCGGAGCGGGCAATACCGCCGCCCAGCACCAGGGCACCGAAATCGGCCTCAACTGATGCGCCGACCGCTCCACCCTTCGCGCCGCCGCCCTCAAAACCCGCCCCAACACGTCCGAGTCGCGACTGGGAGCGGCTGATCGCTGCCAATTGGATGGTCTGGGCGGGCGGCCTGGCTTTGGCCTTTGGCGGCTTGTTCCTGGTCCGTGTGGCGATTGATGCGGGTTATTTTGGTCCCCTTCAGAGAACCATTGCCGCGGCCCTGCTGGGCGGTGGCCTGATCGCGGCCGCCTTCCGAGCGCAACACCTCGATACGATCAAAACGGCGAAAAATGCCGTTCGCTTCGTGCCGCAAGTGGTTGCCGGGGCTGGCCTGATCTCACTCTACGGCGCCGCCATTGCCAGCGGCCTGATGTATCAATTCGTGCCGCCGCTCATCGCTTTTGCGATGATTGCCGGCATTTCCGCGCTGGCGGTTGGATTATCCTTGCGATTTGGGCCGGCTTTGGCTGCGCCGGGTCTGATTGGGGCCTATCTCGCGCCTTTGCTGACTGGCGCGGAAGGGGGATCAATCCTGCCTGTTCTACCCTATTTCGCTTTGGTCACCGGGGCAGGGCTAACCCTGGTCCGTCTCACTGATTGGCGCTGGTTGACCTGGATACTGGTCGTTGGCGCCGGCTTCTGGGGCCTAGTCGCCTCAGCGAGTAATGACGTGATCACGCCGCTCGCGGTCGCTGCTTATGCCCTGTCGCTGGCCGGGATGGGGGTCTTTTTCGGCGCCAGAGATGCCAAACGAGATCTGATCCTGCCCAAAAATCAGCTGAACCCGCGCTATATCGCGGCCGGATTCGGGTCGAGCCAATTGGCGGCGTATGTCTTCTGGATGCTGGCCGGTGGCTTGATCCTGTTAACGGGGCTGCAGGCCGGCGCTGGACCGGTTGATGCCGGCGCGCTCGCGCTGTTGAGCGGTCTCGGCTTGTTGGTGGCCTGGCAGCGCCCCGGCTATGCTCTGATCGCGCCGCTCTCTGCCATTATCACACTGATCTGTCTGTCGCTTTGGGCGGTCGATCAGCCGCCGCTCATCTGGGCCTGTCTGGCCAGCGCGATCGGTTTTGGCGGTGTTGGGTCCGTGCTGATGCGCGACCTTAACTTGCGCACGCCCATGGCGCTGTCAGCGGCCCTGACCCCGCCTGCCGCGCTGTTTATTGCCTTTTGGCGCGATGGCGGGCTGCAACCGCACTTTGGATGGGGCCTGGCGGCCTTGTTCCTCGCGGTTGCTCTGAGCAGTGTTCTGGAACAATTGAATCGCGAGGACCCGGGGTTCAAAAAGCATCCAGGGGCAGGGGCGTCTTATGCCCTCGGCGCCTTGCTGAGCGTCGCCCTGGCCCCGTTCCTGATCTTTAGCGGCTTCTGGCTGGGAGCCTCCATGGCGATTGTCGCGCTTGGCATTGCCGTTGTGTATCAGCGGTTTGATCTTGCTCTGGTCAAATATGGCGCCACGGCCGCGACCGCCCTCGCAGTGGGCCTGCTGGTCCGGCCAGGGTTCATTGAACCAGATGCTGTTTCAACCGTTCCGATTTGGAACTCAATGACCTTCGGCTATGTTCTGGCGATCGCGGCGCTGTTCGCTGGCTCGCGCCTGTTCCAGAACAGCAAGACTGAGCGGCAAGCGTTTGAAGCGGGTGCACTGATTCTGACCTTTGTCCTGATCGCGCTGACCATTCGTCATATTGCCGGTGAAGGATCACTGCATGGACCGTTTTCGGGCATGGGTGAGGCCTCGGCCTATGCGATCGCCTATTTCGGCATGGCCGCGAGTTTTGCCTGGCGGCTCAGCGACAAGGCCTGGTTGTTCAAATTGGCCGAGTATGTGGCAGCCGCCATCGGCACAGGCGCGGTCCTGCTCGCCTTGAGCTATGTTGGCATGGGTCCCGTGGGCGCGTTGCCAGTGATCAACCTGCTCGCGGCGGCCTTTGCCATGCCAGCGCTCCTGGTCGCGGCTTATGGCGCCGGCTTGCGCCGCGCGGACCGCGCCAATGAAGCCACGCTGGCGAGTTGCGGGGCAATGCTGCTCGGCTTTGTCTATGTGTCGCTGGAAGTCGCGCGCTCCTTTGGCGGGCCAGCGCTACAAGCTTTCTATGGCGATTTCGGATGGGCTTATAGTCCAGCCTGGATCGGTTATGCGGTCGCACTTCTGGTCTGGGGCGTCTATCGCCGCAGACGGGCGCCGCGCTATGCGTCTTTGGCCATATTGCTCGCCGCCATCGCGAAAGTCTTCCTGATCGATATGGCAGCCCTGGAAGGCGCTGCCCGGGCGGGCAGCTTTATCGGATTGGGTGCGGCTCTGATCGGGGTGGCGATGTTCTATCAGCGATTCTTGTTCGCGCGCGAGATCAAAGTTCAGCCAGCGCCGATGGCAAACGAGTTGCTTCCGTGAACCCGACCATTAGGCGGTCTGTTTTCTGCCCTTTACGAAATGATTTGTATCCCAAATGTCGTTCGGAATTTCTTCGAATCCTATTGGGCTTGGTCTAAGTGAGCATTTCGTGGAATCGAGAGGCAAGTTTCTTGCATAATTTCAAACTAACCCAATCCTTGAAGCAACGACTCGATTGATCATGAACATTAGCAATCTTAATGACATACCGCCGAACAGCGAGCTCGAAACGGATCTCTTGATCTTGGGCGGTGGCGCTGCGGGAATTACAATTGCTCGCGAGTTTTTCGAATCTTCTCTGAATGTCATGATTGCTGAGAGCGGCGACGTTCAACAGACGGATGAACACGAGCGCTTGAACGAGGTTGTTTTCGAGAGTGATGCGGTACCTGAGACTTGGGTCTCTCGCCGACGCGATTATCACGGCCATCAGGCTGAAAAATGGTCGGCGGCCGTGCAGCGATTTGGAGTCCGTTGTCGGGGACTTGGCGGTTCGACAGCGGCATGGGCAGGAAAGTCGGCACCTTTTGCGGCGCATGACTATTTGGAGCGGGATTGGCTGCCGGTGTCTGGCTGGCCGTTCGGTCCACAGGAGCTTGATCCATACATCAGACGCGCCGAGAAAAGATTGAATCTTGGCGCCGGAGCATATGGAGATGACTTTTGGGACCGATATTCAGGTGCCTCACAGCGACCTGACATCGAGTCGTCCGTCTTTTCTTCCTTTCTGTGGCAATTCGCGCGGTCTCGAGTCAATCCAGTGGACATGATGCGTATGGGGCCGGAATTTGTTTCAGAACGTCAGGACAATGTTCGGGTACTGGTGAATGCCACCGCGATCAATGTACGCCCTGTTGAACTCGAAAGCAGCAGTTTAGTCGAAGTTGATCTGCGTGGTCTTGGCGGCGGCGCCGCGATCGTGAAAACCAAGAAAGTGGTTATCGCCTGTGGGGCTATCGAGAACGCACGCCTTTTGCTGGCGTCGCAGTCAAAATCTCCCGCTGGATTGGGGAATGCCCACGACCAGGTTGGGCGTTATTTGATGGATCACATGAACGCTCCTGTTGTCAGGTTTGACGAAAAACACGTGAAGTCAATCGCGCACCAATTTGGGTTTTTTGGCCTGAAGTCGGACAACCGGGTTGATATGTACATGCATGGCCTTGGCTTGAATCTGCCGATCCAGAAGCAGGAAAAACTGAACAATGCCGGCGCCTATTGTGTCGCGGAACGCGCCGAGGATGACCCCTGGGGCAGTCTCGCGAGCATTCTGAAAGGTGAAAGCAAAAAGCCATTGCGAGATTTGATTTCGGTCATCAAAGCCCCCGGCATGATGTTCACGGGAGCTGGTCGTTTGTTTTTACAAAGTGAACGTGTGCCGATCAGCTTACGCAATGCGATCGTGAACATAATGGTCAAGCTGATGCCTAATTTCGTGGTCGAAGAATACCAAACGCAAGGGGTGCCCCACAAACTTGTCAGTTGCGGTTTCCATGCGATCGTCGAGCAAGAGCCACTGGCCAGCAATCGGGTAATGCTGAGCGACAAAAAAAATGAACTGGGTCAGTATTTGCCAATGGTGAACTGGGAACCCGGCGAGCGACCGGTTCGCACGCTGGCGCGGATGGGAGAATTGATTCAAGCGCAGTTTAAGTCATCAGGACTGCCTGAGCCGCATCTGGAGGATTGGATCGTGGCAGGCGACCTTTCGGCGGCTCCGATCATCGACACCGCACATACGTCTGGCACGACCCGCATGTCGCGGGATCCACGCGCGGGCGTGGTCGACGAAAACTGTAAAGTTCATAATTGTCATGACGTCTATGTTGCCGGAGGTTCGGTTCTCCCAACGTGTGGTCATGCAAATCCGACCCTGATGATCGTATCGCTCGCTATTCGTTTGGCGGATCACTTGAAACATGAGTTGCAAAACTAAATGATCGCACTCTGGTTCGCCCCATCTCCGATCGATCTTAGCTAGTCATTGTCCATGCGGAGCGCGGCAACGAAGGCCTCTTGCGGGATCTCGACCTTGCCGAACTGTCGCATACGCTGCTTACCGGCTTTCTGCTTTTCGAGCAGCTTGCGTTTCCGTGTGGCGTCGCCGCCATAGCATTTCGCCGTCACATCCTTGCGCAGGGCTGAAATGGTCTCGCGGGCAATGATCCGTCCGCCAATCGCGGCTTGAATCGGGATCTTGAACATCTGGCGGGGGATCAGATCCTTGAGCCGCTCGCACATTTGACGTCCGCGACCTTCAGCCCGGGCGCGGTGGACCAGCATGGCGAGCGCGTCCACGGGCTCGTCATTGACGAGGATGTTCATCTTGACCAGATCCTCGGCCCGGTGGCCGACAATCTCATAATCAAAGCTCGCATATCCGCGCGACATGGATTTCAGACGGTCATAGAAATCGAACACGACCTCGTTCAAAGGCAGCTCATACTTGACCAGCGCGCGACCGCCAACATAAGAGAGTTCCTTTTGAATACCCCGTCTGTCCTGACAGAGTTTCAAAATGGAACCCAGATATTCGTCCGGCGTATAAATCGTCGCCTCGATCCAGGGTTCGCGGATTTCAGCGACTTTTACGACATCCGGCATGTCCGCTGGATTGTGCAGTTCAATCTCGCTGCCATCGGTCATGGTCATTTCATAGACCACACTTGGCGCCGTCGCGATGAGATCGAGATCAAACTCGCGGCTGAGACGTTCCTGAATGATTTCAAGGTGTAACAGGCCCAGAAAACCGCACCGGAAGCCCATGCCGAGGGCTGCGGATGTCTCCATTTCCCAGGTAAAGCTGGCATCGTTCAGGCGCAGCTTGCCCATGGCCGCGCGTAAATCATCAAAGTCCGCAGCATCAACCGGGAACAGGCCGCAAAACACCACGGGCTGGACATCCTTATAGCCGGGCAGGGGGTCTTCCGTGCCACCTTTCTCGGTCGTGATCGTGTCCCCGATCGCGCAATCGGCGACTTCCTTGATCGACGCAACCAGGAATCCGACTTCGCCCGGGCCCAGTTCATCAACATCGGTCGGCTTCGGCTTGAAGACGCCAACCCGGTCAATGTCATAGGTGGCGCCGGTCTTCATCATCCGGATCTTCATTTTCTTTTTCAGCACGCCATCATGCATCCGCACGATGACCACAACGCCGAGATAGGCATCGTAATAGGCGTCAACCAGAGCCGCTTTCAGAGGCTTGTCCGCTTCGCCCTGATCCGGCGCCGGCAAGCGTTCGACAATCGCCTCAAGCACATCTTCGATGCCAAGACCGGTCTTGGCCGAGATTTCGACTGCGTCAGACGCGTCCAGCCCGATCACTTCCTCGACTTGTTCCTTGACCCGTTCGGTGTCCGCAGCGGGCAGGTCGATCTTGTTCAGCACCGGCACGATTTCATGATCCTGGTCGATCGCCTGATAGACATTGGCCAGCGTCTGGGCCTCAACACCCTGACTGGCATCGACGACCAGAAGCGAGCCTTCACAGGCCGCCAGGCAGCGACTGACTTCATAGGAAAAGTCGACATGTCCGGGCGTGTCCATCAGGTTCAGCGTATAGGTCTCGCCGTCCCTTGCCTGATAGTCCAGGCGCACGGTCTGGGCCTTGATCGTGATGCCGCGCTCTTTCTCGATATCCATGGAATCGAGGACTTGCTCGGACATTTCACGTTCAGTCAGACCGCCTGTCTTCTGGATCAGGCGATCCGCGAGCGTCGACTTGCCGTGGTCAATGTGAGCCACGATGGAGAAATTACGAATTTTATCGCGCGGTGTCATACCCGGCCATATAGCGACATGCGATGCCGCCGCCTAGCGCCTTTGTCTGTGACAGGTTGCGTCATTTGGCTTCCTTCCGCGGCGCAATTCCCGCATAGGGGCGCGATGATTTCCTTCTTGCGCGACAATTTACGATGGATTTCCGGAGGCTTTCTGCTGACCGTCTTTTCCTCATTCGGGCAGACCTTTTTCATCGGCCTGTCTGGCGAAGAATTACGGGCCAAGTTTAACCTCACCGATGGCGAGTTTGGCGGCATCTATATGATTGCCACGATTGGCAGCGCGCTGACGCTGCCTTTTCTCGGCCGCGTCCTGGATCATATGCCGGGCTGGAAAGTGGCGCGTTTCGTTATCCCCTCGCTGGCAGGGGCGTGCATCCTGCTCGCCTTTGCGCCGTCGCTGATCTGGTTGGTCGTGGCACTCTATGCGCTGCGCCTGTTTGGGCAGGGCATGATGACCCATACCGCCTATACCGAAATTGGTCGCTGGTATGTCGCCAATCGCGGCCGCGCCACCTCACTGATCGTTCCGGGGCACCAGACCGGTGAGGCGCTTCTGCCAATCTCCTTCACGGCGATTGCCGTCATTCTCGGCTGGCAGGCGGGCTGGTTGATCGCGGCGGCGTTGTTGCTTGTATTCGCATTACCAATGATTCTGACTCTGTGGCGGGTCGAACGGACGCCCCAATCAAGTGATCCTGATCTGGCTGAGGCCCGGACCGGTCCGGACAAGACGGTCGCGCAAGTCGCCGCGGATCCGATTTTCTATGCGCTTCTGGTCGGCGTTCTGGCGCCACCTTTTATCGGCACCACGATCTTCTTTCACCAGGATTATCTGGTTGAGCTGCGCGGCTATAATGAGCTCGCCTTCGCCGCGGCGTTTCCGATCATGGCCATCACCACAGTCACATTCTCCCTGATCAGCGGCCAGTTGATTGATCGCTACGGCGCCATTCGATTGCTGCCTGGTTTCCTCATCCCATTGAGTTTTGCCTGTCTGGCCGTCGGACTGCTCACCCCGCTTTGGGGGATTTACGCCTTCATGTTCCTGGTCGGGGTCAGTTATGGCTTCACCGCACCGCTGGTCGGGGCGCTATGGCCTGAAGTATATGGCATTCAGAATTTGGGCTCCGTGCGCGCGATCGCCGTGGCGGCGAGTGTGGCCGCAACCGCCATTGGGCCAGGTCTGACAGGGTATCTGATCGATCAAGGCACCAGCTTGCCGACACAAATGCTGTATATGAGTGGCTGGTGCGTGATCGCCAGTGTGGTTCTGGCCTTTGCCGCGCCGATCATCTTGAGGCGGAACGCTGCGGGGTAAACGCGCCTTTTGAAGACTCAATATAAAAAACGCGCCAAAGGCCGAACAGAGTGGACCTTGGCGCGTCGAGTATCGGTGAGCCACCGGGAAGCGATAGTCACCGATTCAGATCTGCCTTCTTGTTACTTTTGAGGATAAAAGACGCAGAACTGATCTCGGTAGAGCGGTTGAGACGGAACAGCCATTTCGCAAACGGCCCCGTCTACATCCGTCGATTAGAACGTCTTCTCGACCCGGATGCCGACCTGGCGCTTGTCGCGCAGGCCGACATGGATGCTTTCTTGTGAGAAGTCGAACAGGCCACTGCCAAACCGCACATCCAGCGATGTATCAGCAATATTATTGGCAGAGCGCGGCGTGTCCTCTTCGAACAGATTGGTCACGAACAGCTCAATCCGAGCGCTGTCATTGCGCAGACCGGCGCGCAGGTTGACATCCGTGGCGTCCGGCAGGACGGCCAGGTTGGTATTGCTGTCAAACAGTTCGCCTGTGTAGAATACGTCTGACCGGACATACCAGTCGAGATCCTTACCATCGAGGAATCCGGCTGGCAGATCATCCTCATAGGTCGCGCTGAATGAGCCTGCCCATTCCGGGAACCGCTCGGCGCGCTGCCCGACAAAATCAGCATCCGGACCGAACACATCCGAGAAGTCACCCGCGCCGGCGCCTTCCGGGAAGGACTGAATCTGCGCGTCGATCCAGGACAGCGATCCGGTCAGGGTCAGCTCATCGGTCGGTACCCAGGTGCCGTCCAGTTCGATGCCGTAAATATCCGTCGTCGCGCCATTGCCGGTAAAGGCAACGGTCCGAACCGGGTTGGGCGCAGTCGGATCGGTCTCGGAAATGAAGCCGAAGCCAGAGAAGATCTGGTCAGATCGCTTCATGTAGAAACCAGCAAGATTGAAGGCCAGCGTATTGTCGAGCAGCGTCTGTTTCCAGCCAATCTCGTAATTTTCCAGCTCTTCTTCGTCAAAGGTGACACCGACACCGGGATTATCAACGGCGAGTTCAGCGAGCTGTGCGGAATCCAGTTCGGCCACTTCCGGGTTAAACCCGCCTGGCAAGTTG
>JBCCZH010000097.1:0-9307 GCA_039188075.1 Pseudomonadota bacterium | reverse complement strand
TTCGCCCATTTGACACTCCTGTCCATTTTCGTGTTCCTGTTTACATAAAGGCGCAGAAACGGAGTGGGAAAGGGCAAACCATGTTTGAAGATGAACCAACCCCGGAAAAGAAACTGGATCTGGAGCGGTTTTCGGTTGAAGAATTGCTCGAACGGATCGAGGAATTGAAAGCTGAAATCGCCGCTTGTGAGGCCGAGTTGCAGAAAAAACAGTCGCATAAATCTGCAGCCGACGCCCTTTTTGGTGGCGGGGATTAAGATCTTCTAAGGAAGCCCCGCATTAAAGTCTGATAAAAGAATTTTGCTTTGGAAGTCTAAAGAGCATGGCCGAACAGCCCCGGAACCCAGCCTCAGAATTCGCTGATCTGTCCTTCACGGATGGAAAAGTATTCGAGCGCGTCTTTGTCGACGGCATGGCTCTGGTTGAGGAAACGGCGTCTTATCTGGACGGACCCGGGCGCAAATTGTCGACCACCTTGCCGCGCGAAGCCAGCCTGACCTATGCGGCCTGGAGCATGGAATTGACGACCCGGTTGATGCAGGCCGCCTCCTGGCTAGTTATGCAAAAAGCGGTGAAGGATGGCGACATGCATCCCGAAGATGCAATGCAGTCCAAATATCGCATCAGCCGCGAAGACCCGGCACTCGATGCGACGGCCCAGCGCGGACGTGGCTTGCCGGACATCTTCCTGGATCTGGTGGAGCGGTCCGAAAACCTGTTTGAGCGGATTTGCCGGCTCGATCAGGCCATTTATGGTGGCGGCGTCATCGACAGTGGCAGCCCTGTGGGCGACCAGCTGGCGCAATTGCAAAAAGCGGCCGAAACGGGCGCCTTTGACCCGTTGCGTGTATGGGGCAAGGCGCGCTAGCGGCGCAGCGAAATCCGCATTTCACTTAATTTGGTTTCTCTTCCGTCTTCATCGACGAAGGCCGGACGTACCTTTTGCCGCGTCTTGCTGTGCGTGAAAGACATCAGCGGTGCCGCGCCATCGCTGGCCCATTCATCGCCCCAGAGGTTTAGCCCCATCAGGACCGGCCGCAGCGCCTCGCCCGCCTCGGTGAGCAAATATTCGGGACGCGCGCGTTTGCCATCTTCCTTATAGGCTTGCTTGGTCAAAACGCCTTGCTCGACCAGTTTCTTCAATCGACCCGACAGGACGGTGCGCGGAATATCCAGTTCTTTCTGGAAATCATCAAAGCGTCGGACACCAAACAAGGCCCCGCGCAGAATGAGCAGAGTCCAGCGGTCGCCGAGAATCTCGATCGCTTTGGCCAGATGACATATCTCGAGGGGGATCGGGGATTTTTGAGCGCGCGGTATCATGGCGCCTGATTTGGCTGAGTTCGCGGCTCAAATCCAGCCCAAATTTCAACCTGCGACCATGGTTGCATTGCGCCCGCGACTTCACTCGGCTAGGGGAAGCCCCAGAAAGCTCAATTTTTACAGGAGGCCGGGATGGCTCGTAGGAAAATCGCCCTTATTGGATCGGGCATGATTGGTGGAACTTTGGCGCACGTGGCGGCGCGCGAGGAGCTTGGCGACGTCGTCCTGTTCGACATTGCCGAGGGCCTGCCACAGGGCAAGGCGCTGGACCTGGCTGAGTCGACCCCCGTCTATAATAGCTCCGTCTCGCTCAAGGGTGCCAATGATTATGCCGATATTGCCGGCGCCGATGTCTGCATCGTCACCGCCGGGGTGCCACGCAAGCCCGGCATGAGCCGTGATGATCTGCTCGGCATCAATCTGAAAGTCATGAAAGCGGTCGGCGAAGGCATCAAGGCGCACGCGCCGAACGCTTTTGTCATCTGTATCACCAACCCGCTCGACGCCATGGTCTGGGCGCTGCAGCAATTCTCCGGCCTGCCGACCAATAAGGTTGTTGGCATGGCGGGCGTGCTCGATTCCAGCCGCTTTGCCTATTTCCTGTCTGAAGCCACCGGCGTTTCAGTCGCTGACATTCACGCCTGGACCCTGGCGGGCCATGGCGATTCCATGGTGCCAATGGTGCGCCACTCAACGGTTGGCGGCTTGCCACTGACCGAGCTGGTCAATCAAGGCTGGATCAGCCAGGAGAAGCTTGACGCAATCGTCGATCGGACCCGCAAGGGTGGCGGCGAGATTGTCGCCCTGCTGAAAACCGGTTCCGCCTATTATGCGCCAGCCGAATCCGCGATCGCCATGGCAAAGTCTTACCTGAAAGACCAGAAGCGTGTGCTGCCATCCGCCGCCTGGTGTGACGGACAGTATGGCCTGAATGGCCTCTATGTCGGTGTTCCAACCCTGATCGGCGCGAATGGCGCCGAGAAAGTCATTGAGTTCGACTTCAATGACGGCGAACGCAGCATGTTCATGGCCTCTGTCGATGCCGTGAAAGGCCTGGTCGAAGACTGTAAGAAGCTCGAGCCTGCGCTCGCTTAACGGATTCGCGATCCTATTCGGCCGCCGTCACAGTCTTGTGGCGGCGGTTTGCGTTCAGGGCCAGGTTTCGCATCCAGGTCCGCAGGGCCGGGCGCCGCCGCTCGGTGACTTCAGCAAAGAGATAAGCCGCGAGACATGGCAGGATCAACAAGGCAGCCTGTCGCCAGGCGTCGTCAACACTGCCGGGCAAATAGGCGGTTAGGATATGCATCACCGGGAAGTGGATCAGATAGAGTGCAAATGAGCCACCCGCGAGCCACCGAATGCTGCGCTCAAACGGAATCGATGTCGGTGCATCAGATGTTTCTCGCATCAGCATCGAAACGCCGAGAATGTGCATGGATGTGAGGACGCCCAAAATAGCGGCCCAGGCAAATGTATCAGACGGCCCGATCATCAACATCCCGGCCTCGCCAATCAGCGTTTCAGTCTGTGCGCGCAGCAACCAGTGGAAGGACTGGGCATGCAGCATCACATAGAGGAATAACGGGGCCAGGGTCAGAATCCAGCCGGTCTGGCGTGACAGGGCCTCCAGTCGGCCAGACTTGATCAATTGCCAGACGGCAACGCCGAGCAGCCAGCTTGGCGCGAGCAACCAGATTTTCGGGCCCGCAATCAGGGCCAGTGCGCCCGCCAGCCACCATTTCCAGCGCTTGGGGGCAAAGAAAAAGCCCGCAAAGATGGCATAATACCAGGCTTCATAACCGAGGGACCAATAGGGTCCATTTGACCCCGGTTGAGAACTGAAGAACCAGACTTCATTGGTAAAGGTGGCCCCCGCGAGGAGGCTCTGCCACGACACGCCGCCATCATATCCGACAATGGCATAGATGTCGGGGGCCGCGGCCTGGCCAATCAGGTCGAGAATATAGCAGAGAATGAGCGCTGGCAGCGCGACACTCCACAGCCGGGACAAACGATCCGCGGCAAACAGGGAAGCGCCCTCTGCGGCGCGCTTTTCAGCCGTGTAAGCGATGAGCAGACCCGACAGGACGAAGAAAATCACCACGCCATCGCCGCCCAGATCATGCTGTCGCGCCCACATATGATCCAAACCGGTAAACCGCGGAAACGCCCAATGCGCGAGCACGACCATGATCGCGCCGAGCAGGCGCAGCACATCCAGATAGAGCGAAAATACCGATCTCATGGGGCGACCGTCGCAAGAAGTCCTGAGATTTCAGTTAAGGTCGCGGAACAAATCGCGACGGCGCGGCGTTCAAACTGTCATCACAGGGGCGTGAAGCCTCTGTTCAGTTTCCAGCCACTCGGCTATGCCCGCTTTCAGATTGATCAAGAGAAGGGTTGTTTCATGTTACGATCAGTTTTTGCAGCCTCCGTCCTGATGATGACCGGGGCCGCTGCCTTTGCGGACGATCACGGCGATGGCACCTCTGCCATGGTGTGTGTTGAAGCCGGTACGCAGGCACCCGATTTCAGCGCTGTCACCGCGGCGGGCGAGTCGGTCGCCTTTGCTGATATTTCTGGCGAAAATGGCGCGGTTATCGTTTTCAGCCGGTCGCTGGACTGGTGCCCCTATTGCAAGGCGCAAGCGCTTGAGCTCGAGACCATCAAAGCCGATCTGGAAGCCGACGGTTGGACGCTCAACCTGATCACATATGACTCGCCTGAAATTCTGGCAGGCTTCAGTGCCGAAAAATCACTGACCTATACATTCCTGTCCGATACGGATTCGGCGATGATTGACGCGTATGGATTGCGCAACACGGAAATGCCGGAAGGCAGCCGATTTGACGGCGTTCCACATCCCGCCATCATTTATGTCAAAGCCGACGGAGAAGTGGCGGGCGTCCAGAAAGAGGAAGGGTACAAAACCCGTCCTCCGACCGAGGGTATTCCCCAATTGGTGTCCCTCATCAATCAAGGTGCGTCCTGACGCGCCTGAATTATACAAAAACGGCATAACAGAATGCCGATAATGAGCTCTGTCCGGTTGCGGGCCAAAAACCCATCTTGTTTGCGTTGCAATTCAAGGAGGCGTTTTTGGCCCGCAATATTCTTCACATCAATGCATCAGCCCGTTCTGACGGGTCGGTGTCCCGCTCGCTCAGCCAGGCCGTCGTGGACCGGGTTTCTGGCCCGGATACACAGGTCGTCACGCGCGACATTGGCGCATCGCCCCTGCCTTTGTTGACGGAAAGCTGGGTTGGCGCGAATTTCACGCCGGACGAAGCGCGCACCGCTGAGCAGGTTCAGACATTGGCGCTCTCGGACACTTTGATCGCCGAACTCGAGGCAGCAGACACGCTGGTGCTCGGCGTTCCAATCTATAATTTCGGCGTTCCGGCAGCGTTCAAGGCTTGGATTGACCTGGTGGCTCGCGCGCGCAAGACGTTCAAGTACACGGAGAATGGCCCTGTCGGCCTGCTCGAGGGCAAGAAAGCCTATGTCGTGATTGCCTCAGGTGGCACGGCATCCGGCTCTGAAATCGACTTTGCGACGCCTTATGTGAAGCATGTGCTCGGCTTTCTGGGCATTCATGACGTGGCCTTTGTGGCGGCGGACCAACTGATGTCGACGGGCGACGAGAAAATCGCCGCGGCCCGGCAGTCCATAGAAGCTTTTGCGGCGTGAACGGGTCGTACGACTGAGGCCTCATTAACCCTGGACCCTGTAGTAAAACCGGCTAATCTCTCCCGTTCATGGCGGGAGGGATTAACCATGTTCAAATGCATGACTGTTGGGGTCCGGGCGGACTTTGTTCCGGCCCAAATCACTCTGATTGGCGCGAAATGACCCCGGAATCCCAGTTATTGGACACGGTCGGCGTGACCCTGTCGCGGTTTGGCTTGTGCGTGACCGAAGAGACCTATGATCCATGGGTCGTTACCGGCGGTGTTCTCATGGCGCAGCAGGCCGCGGTGATTGCCTTGCGGGCGGCGGGCGATTCCATCCCGGCCCAGGCCGGCGGCACCGAGCTTTTACTGCGCGCAGCCTCCAGGGACCGATTGCCAGCGCCATTTACCTTGCCCTTCAGCGCGGCTGACCGGCACGCTTTTGATCGACTGGTGGATGCCCGGAACGCTTTCATGCACCCGCGCGGTGTGACCTGGCATGTCAGCGCCAATACGCTGCAATATGGTATGCCAGTCGCCACGAAAGTGGTGCGCCACCTGATCCTGACGCAGCCCATCCTGAACAATCTGGTCTCGCCGGCGGAACAGGATCGATTGCGGTCTGACCTGCAGGCGATAGATACATTTGCGGATTTTCTTGGCGACCCGCATTAAGCGGCGTTATCTCACTCGCTGATTTCAAGGTTGGCTGGGGCTTCGATGGCGCCGGTTTCGAATGCCCGGCGCGTGATTTCCGTCTGATTGACCCCCCAATGGCTGAGCGTTGCCCAATCCCGCAGGCCGCTGTCCATGGCGAGCGCCGAGATGCGACCGCCACCTGAGTGCAGCGTGGCTGGTATCTGGTTCACAATCGGATCTACAAAGGCCAGGTCCGGATCCACAATTTCCCAGCCCTCGGCGCGCAGCGCTTCGATCATGTCGACCGTGAAAGTTGCGGCCAGATCATTCTCATGCAGCAGCAAGACCTGAATCGGGCGACGATCCAGGACGCGTTGGCTCAGTTGATCATAGTGATTGGAGGCATCCACTACCATATCGACATAGACCTTTGACAAGGCGTCCATATCAATTGCGCGCCCGTCCCGCACGGCCTGACTCCATAGGCTATCGAGATGCCAATCATAGGTGTCGACCGTGACATAGCCGCTAATCAAGCCGCGCTCCGCGAGTGCCGTGCGATAGGCATCGCGTTTCTCACCACTTTTGTTGGCGTCGCCCTGGCCACCTTCGTCCAGGAACGGAAAGCGAAACCATGGGCGCCGATTGTCAAACACTGCCAGTTTGGCCTCGGCGCGATCAATGTCGGCGATATAATCTGCGGTCGGTGTGCGGCTGCCCCACATGTGCTGGTCGCTATGATTGGCAATGTAATGGCCGGCGTCGGCATAAGCGGCGATACGTTCCGCCCCCTGTTCGAGTTCGAAGCCTTTGGTTGTCACGAAGATTGCGACCGGACCGGATTGCGCTTCGCTCAGTTGATGGATCAGTGCTTCCGTGCGTTCGGCGCCGGTAAAGCGCGGACCATCGCCGAGCGGGGCATCATCATAGGTGAGCGCGATTTGTTTCGGTTCACTGGTATCCTCGAACGATGGTGCTTCGCAGCCCAGAACCAACATGCAAGCGAATACAGGTAGAAGTTTGAAGATCATACCAAGCGGCCCTCCGTCAGGTTCAACTAGCATCAAAAAACCCCAGACCAAACGGCCTGGGGTTTTGCAATTCTGTGCAAAACGAGAAAAACCTATTCAGACTTCTCTTCTTCAGCGGGCGCCTCTTCCGCGGCGGCTTCCTCAGCAGGGGCCTCTTCCGCTGGCGCTTCCTCTGCAGCAGCTTCCGCTTCGGCTTCCGCGGCCTTGGCAGCTTCTTTCTCAGCCTTGGCCGCAGCTTTGGCTTCTTTTTCAGCTTCCTTGCGGGCGGCTTCTTTTTCCGCCTTTTCTTCGATCCGCTCCTTGGCCTTGTCGCCAGGCTCGCCTTTTTGCGGGTTGTTGCCAGCGGACCAGCCATAGACCGGCGCCTTTTCACCTTCGAGTGTGATCTTGCTCAGGAAGCGGGCGACGCGATCGGTTGGCTTGGCGCCTTTCTTGATCCAGTCAGCCGCTTTCTGGCCATCGATCTGGACGCGGCTTTCGCTGTCCTTTGGCAGGCGGGGGTCATAGGTGCCGATCTTCTCGATGAAGCGGCCGTCGCGCGGCATGCGGCTGTCAGCGACAACCACGCTATAGAAAGGGCGTTTTTTGGACCCGCCGCGGGCGAGTCGGATTTTGAGGGCCATGGTGTTCTCCTAGTATCTCGGCATCTCAGGGGCGGGCAGGGACATTATTTCCCCTCCCGCAATTTTTCGTGGTGACGGATGACTTCCGCCACGATGAAATTCAGAAACTTTTCGGCAAAGACCGGGTCGAGATTGCTCTCTTCGGCCAGGGTGCGCAGGCGGTCGATCTGTCGCGCTTCCCGCGCCTTGTCGGCAGGCGGCATATCATTCTCGGCTTTCAGCTTGCCGACAGCCTGGGTGACTTTGAACCGCTCAGCCAGCGTGTGCAGCAGGATGGCATCGAGATTGTCGATGCTGGCGCGATATTGGGCGAGTTGATCGATGGGGGAGGTCATTCGTTGCCCCCGTCTTTTAATATGCGCTTGACGCCATAGACGATCACTAGCGCGGCGAACGTGAACGAAATTGTGCGAGCGTAACTTAGCCATGGTGCGTTTGTTTCAGCGATCAAATAGTTGAACCAAACGCCGCCCATGAAGAAAACTACGAACCCGATAAGCAGGGCGACTGGTCCGAACCAAAGAGGTTCTGATTCTTTCATCATTTCTTACCCCCAGTCAGCCCGGGAATATTCGGCACGCCGCCTGCGCCAGGCATCCCACCCGGCATGGCTGCGCCGCCGCCCATTTTAGCCAGATCCGCCGGGGACACCCCAGCCTGGCCCATCATGTTCATCATGCCCTTCATGCCGCCTTTGGACATTTTCTTCATCATGCCGGCCATCTGCTTGTGCATTTTCAGGACGCGGTTGACGTCTTGCACGGTGACACCGGCACCAGCGGCAATCCGCTTGCGGCGTGAGGCATTGAGGAGCGCGGGCTTGGCGCGCTCTTTCCGGGTCATGGAGGAGATGATCGCGGCCTGACGGGCAATCACCTTGTCATCCATACCCGAGGCGTCGAGCGCCTGTCTGGCTTTCTTGGCGCCGGGCAGCAGGCCCATAATGCCGCCTAGGCCGCCCATTTTCTGCATTTGCTGTAGCTGCTGGGCAAGGTCGTCCAGATCGAACTGACCCTTGGCCATTTTCTTGGCCATCTTCTCAGCTTTTTCGGCGTCCATCTGGTCGCCAGCTTTTTCGACCAGAGAAACAATGTCGCCTTGGCCGAGAATTCGGCCAGCAAGGCGTTTGGCGTCAAAGGCGTCGAGCCCGTCCAGCTTCTCGCCTGTGCCGAGGAATTTGATCGGCAAACCGGTGACGGCGCGCATGGAGAGCGCTGCACCACCGCGGCCATCACCATCCATCCGGGTCAGGATCAGGCCGGTCAGCGGCAGTCGCTCATGGAAACGTTTGGCGGTCTCGACGGCGTCCTGGCCGGTCAGAGAGTCAGCGACGAGCAGGGTCTCATTCGGGTTGGCAATTTTGGCGATCTCGCTCGCCTCAGCCATCATCTGCTCGTCAATCGAGGTCCGGCCTGCGGTGTCGAGGAAGACCACATCATGGCCGCCCAGTTTCGCCGCTTGCAGGGCGCGGCGGGCAATCTCGGCCGGGCTCTGGCCTGCAATGATCGGGAGGGAGGAAACACTGTCGCCGCACTGATCAGCCAGGATAGCGAGCTGTTCCATCGCCGCCGGACGGCGCGTGTCGAGCGAGGCGAGGAGGACTTTTTTCTTGTCACGATCAGCGAGGCGCTTGGCGAGCTTGCCGGTCGTGGTCGTTTTACCGGAGCCCTGCAGGCCGGCCATCATCACGACAGCGGGGGGATTATCGACGCGCAGGCCCGTCTCAGCCTCTTCGCCGCCGAGCAGGTCGACCAGGCCATCATGGACAATCTTGACGACTTGCTGACCGGGCTTGACCGACCGGATTACATCTTCGCCAACCGCCTTGTCCTTGATCGAGCCGATAAAGTCCTTGACCACGGGCAGGGCGACGTCGGCCTCGAGCAGAGCGACCCGGATTTCGCGCAGGGCCGCGGTGACGTCTTTCTCGGTCAGCGCACCGCGCCCGAGCAATCCGTCAAATACCCCGCCTAAGCGGTCTGTTAGCGCGTCAAACATCGCGTCACTCCTTTTGCCGATC
>JBCCZH010000096.1:0-9407 GCA_039188075.1 Pseudomonadota bacterium | reverse complement strand
CGGCCTGTGGCGGCGGCGGTGGCGGTTCGACGCTGTCTCCCCCTCCACCACCACCTCCTCCTCCGCCGCCACCGCCACCACCGCCACCACCGCCACCACCTCCGCCGCCGCCCCCTCCGCCGCCGCCGTCAGGTTCGGTGACGATTTCGGGGCAGGTGACGTTTGATCGCGTCCCACATCTGACCGGTGCTGGGTCGGGCTCAGCCGTGGTTCCGTCGGCGCTCGATTACGATTCCATTACGCAAGATCCGGTGCGCGGCGCCGTGGTTCAGGCTGTTAGCGCCACCGGCGCTGTGCTGGATACAGATGTGACCGATGCCAGCGGCGGCTATTCGGTTTCCGTAGATGCCTCGACCGATGTTCGCATTCAGGTCCGCAGCGAGATGCAGCAAACCACAGGCGCGACCTGGGACATACAGGTCCTCGATAATACCAGCGGCAATGCGATTTACGTTTTGGCCGGCAGCCTGACCGATTCCGGTACGACCAATTCAACCCGCAACCTGAATGCCGGGTCCGGCTGGGATCCGAACCTCAATGGGACAGGCGGATACACGTCGGATACCGCACGCGCAGCAGCGCCGTTCTCGATCCTTAATGCGATGTATGAGACCGTGACAGACATTGCGGCGATCGATCCGGATGTGGTCTTCCCCGAACTGGATGTCCTGTGGAGCGTCAATAATGTCGCCACCAGCGGCAATGTCGCGAATGGCGAGATTGGCACGTCTTCCTATACACGCACCGCGGGCGGGACGCCGACCATTCGGATTCTCGGCGACGAGAATGACGATACCGACGAGTATGATGTCTCCGTTATTGTGCATGAATTCGGACACTATTTTGAAGACCAGTTGGCGCGCTCAGATTCACCCGGCGGGCCGCACAGCCTGAGCGTTCGGCTCGACTCGCGTCTGTCTTTTGGGGAAGGCTGGGGCAATGCGTTTGCCGGCATGATCCTGGACGATCCGGTCTATCGTGACACAGATGGTGCTCAGCAAGGATCCGGATTTGCGTTCAGCGTCGAGGCTGATCTCACCAGTCCTCCGCCATCAGGTGGTCGCGAAAGCGGTTGGTATAATGAAGCGTCGGTGCAGCAGATCCTGTATGATATCTATGACAGCAATAATGATGGGGTCGACACGATATCGGGTGGACTGGAACCGCTCTATAATGCCTTCACTGACCCGGACTATATCAACAATGTCGATTTCACGACGATTTTTGCTTTTGCTGACCGCGTGCGCGACGAACCGAGCGTCGACGGTGCCGCGCTCGACGCGCTGCTGAACGCCGAAGACATAAATGGCACTGGACCGCGCGGCGTCGGGGAAACCAATGATGGCGGCATTGCCGACACGTTGCCGGTTTACAATATCGTGACTCAGGGCGGCGCGGCGGTGACGGTCTGCTCAACAGCAGAAAATGGCGATCGGAACCGACATGGCGTGCGCGAATTCATCAGCCTGACCCTGCCATCAACTGGCGCTGTGACAATGACCGCCACAGAAGTTTCCGGTCCAGCCACCACCACAGATCCCGATTTCTTCATCTGGGAGCGCGGGTTGCTCTTCACCAGTGACAATCGCGGCCAGGATCGACGCGCACAGTCTGGCCTGGACGGTACAGAGACCTGGACCGGCACGCTGGATGCCGGCACGTATGCGATCGAGATCTTTGACTGTAACAATGCGAGCTGCGGCGCAGCGGCTGCAGCGCCAAGCTGTTTCAGCTTTGACGTGAACTAGACGGAAAGGGCGGATCCCATGAAGATGACCCCGAGAGCATTTTTCCTGGCAGGATTGGCGATCGTCGTGGCTGGCTGCACTGCGCCCGCGTCGAACGAGACAGTCGCAGAAGCTCCGGCGCCATCTGCACCGGCAATCAAGACGTCATCTGTGACGCTTGGTCCGGCCGTGTCGACAGTCAAACCAGGGGCCTCTGTCAGTTTTTCGCATGAGACGTCCGGCCCGGTTTCGGTCGATGGCAATGGCTATGTGATCTTCACGATCAATGAAGGCTATCCGGTCGGGACGCTCGATCTGATGGCCTCCAGCAATGAAGGGCTGGACGTGTTCGGGCCAGGCGCGACGCAGACCATCAGCATGGCCGACGGGACGACCCATACCTGGCGTGTGGACTTTACCGGTCTGACGGATGGCGTGCACTATTTGCGGGTCCGGGCGACGGCGAAACCGTCGGCTGAAACTGGACTATCCCGCGGCTATGCGGCGCGCATCGAAGTTGGTGACTGGAAGACAGCAGAAGACGCCCGTAAAGCCGCCAAGCCAATGGAAATGCAGGCCGATGGTGAAATGGCCGTGGTCTTGAGCGCGGATGAGACGATCGAATAATCCACTCGCGCCTCAACCAACTGCAAAGCATCAAACAATATAGTCAGGACTGACGCGTTTATCCGGCGCCCCGCGATAAATGATGAAGGAATAGACAATGCTGATTAGTGCGACGCTGACGGCTGAGCCTGTGACCACGCCGACCAGCGCAATGCCATCGACGATAAAGGCGCAAATCATGCAGACAAAGCCGACTCCGAAGAACAGGCGACCGGCCAGACGATGTGTCTTTTCCCAGGTATATTCGCTCGACAACGTCCATGGCGTTCGCACGCCCAGGAACCAGTTTTGGCGGGTTTTCGGGAGATAATTGCCCATCACGATGAACAGGATCCCGGTACCGGCAATTACCACGCGGACGAACTCATTCGACTGGACCTGATCTCCGGTGGATTGCACCATCATCCAGGCAATCCCGGCATGAATGCTGAGGAACAGGATCATGGTTGCGATCCAGACCGCATTATAGGCCTTGCGGCTCTTGAACAGATTCTCCCGCATCGGATCGATTTGTGGCAACAGGCAGAAGACCAGCACGCCGATCAAGGCAGAGCCGGGCAGCAACCAGAGCAAGAAAAAGGCTTCATTGCGATCCGAAAAGCGATCCGGAACGCCATTCGCGTCCCAATGGACCGGAATATTGTCAGCCGGCAATTGCCCGCCCGCCCAAAGTGCAATTCCGGCCATAAGGGCCAGACAGATTGCGGATACGATCAAACCGGTGCGGATCATTCGGCGGCCTCCTTCAGCTCATCATCGCCATTGTCGCGCCCGATCATGCCCAGAAGCGCGGTCACGGCGTCCTCAACGACGCTTGTATTGGTGCGGTAAATGATCGATGTCCCCTGTCGCTCGGCGGTGATCAGGTCGGCTTCGCGCAGCACATTCAGGTGCCGCGTGACCGTTGGCCAGGCCGCATCAAATGCTTCGGCCAGCTCGCCAGAACTCTTCGGGCCCTGTCGCAACAAAGCCATGACCTGTCGTCGCAACGGATGCCCGAGCGCTTTGAACACTTCATTTGCCATATTTGCTAATTAGCATAAACAGTAATTTTGAGTCAAGCTAATTGTTGAAACTGCTAAATAGTGGCGGAACCAGTGTCTTGGGCCCATGTCCACAAGCCATAGCCAAACGGCCCGGCTGCGTGTATGGCGCGCGGCAAGATAGATAAGCTGCCCAAAGCCCTCCCCAGGATCTGACGATATGACTGAGCCGACTTCCTTGCGAAATATCGCAATCATTGCCCACGTGGACCATGGCAAGACGACCCTGGTCGACTGCCTGTTGAAACAGTCTGGCACGTTCCGCGAGAATGAAGCGACGACCGAGAGAATGATGGATTCCAACGATCTCGAAAAAGAGCGGGGGATCACCATTCTGGCCAAGACGACCAGCGTCGTCTGGGGCGATACGCGGATCAATATTGTCGACACGCCTGGCCACGCTGATTTTGGCGGCGAGGTCGAGCGGATTCTGTCCATGGTGGATGGCGCGATCGTGCTGGTGGATGCGGCGGAAGGCCCGATGCCTCAGACCAAGTTCGTGGTCTCGAAAGCGCTGAAAATCGGATTGCGCCCCATCGTGGCCGTCAACAAGATCGACAAGCCGGAACGCCGCCCGGATGAAGTGATTGATGAAGTCTTTGACCTGTTCGATGCGCTTGGTGCGGATGATGATCAGCTCGATTTCCCGATCCTCTATGGCTCGGCCAAGAATGGCTGGATGTCGACCCAGTATGAAGACGAACGCACGGATATGAACGAGCTGTTCGATCTGGTGGTTCAGCATGTGCCTGAGCCAAAAGTCGAGGAAGGCGCATTTCGCATGCTCGCCACGACGATTGGCGCGGACAATTTCCTTGGCCGTATTCTTACGGGCCGGGTCAGTTCGGGCACCGTCAAACCGAACCAGACGGTTAAAGTATTGGCGCGAGATGGCTCTTTGGTTGAATCCGGTCGCGTCTCGAAAGTCCTGGCTTTCCGCGGCCTTCAGCGCGAACCCATTGAAATTGGCGAAGCCGGCGACATTGTTTCCATTTCGGGCCTGCAGAAAGCCAACGTAGCCGACACCTTTGTCGATCCGAGCGTTGATACGCCGATTGAAGCCCAACCGATTGACCCGCCAACCCTGTCGATGACCTTCCGCGTCAATGACAGCCCGCTGGCGGGTACCGAAGGCGACAAGGTGACCAGCCGGGTGATCTGGGATCGCCTGCAAAAGGAAGCCGAAGGCAATGTCGCGCTGAAAGTCGAACGCTCGACCGAGGCCGAGGCCTTTATCGTATCGGGCCGGGGCGAATTGCAGCTGGCGGTCCTGATCGAGACCATGCGCCGGGAAGGCTATGAGCTCGGCGTGTCGCGCCCGCAAGTCGTCTATAAGGAAGGCGATGGCGGTGAGCGGCTGGAGCCGATCGAGGAAGTTGTCATCGATGTTGATGATGAGTTCTCTGGCGCGGTGGTACAGAAACTGTCCGAGCGCAAGGCCGAGATGGTGGAAATGAAACAGTCCGGCGCCGGGCGCACCCGCATGGTCTTCCATGCCCCGACACGTGGCCTGATCGGGTATCAGGGCGAGCTGATGACCGACACGCGCGGCACCGCGATCATGAACCGCGTCTTCCTCGAATATGCGCCGTATAAGGGCAAAATTCAGGGGCGTCGCACCGGCACGCTGATCGCCATGGATAAGGGTGAAGCCGTGGCGTTTGCGCTGTGGAATCTGGAAGATCGCGGTCCGATGATGATTCACCCGGGCGACAAGGTCTATCAGGGCATGATCATTGGCGAGCATACGCGCGACAATGATCTGGAAGTGAATGTCCTGAAGGGCAAGAAGCTGACCAATGTTCGGGCCTCCGGTTCGGATGAGGCGGTTCGATTGACGCCGCCTTTACAAATGACGCTGGAACGGTCGCTGGCCTATATTGCCGATGATGAATTGGTCGAAGTGACGCCGGAAAGCATTCGCCTGCGCAAAGTCCATCTCGACCCGCACGAGCGCAAACGGGCCGCAAAAGCCGCGAACGCCTAATTCGAGCATCTGTTTGCAAGCGAGCCGCTCGCCGGGTTAAGCGCGCTAGTCTGACTCGATGGTCCGCAACCAGGCCCGGATGCGCGTTCGGGCATTCTTGTAGGGCGAGGATGTGTTGAGCTGGATCATCCGGCCCTTGGTGTGCTTGCCATGCCAGGGCTGGCCATAAAGTTCAGCGTCGGATCGTGCCGCAAGCGCGGCGACCAGGTCTGCCTTTGCCGCCTGCAACTCAGCGAGACTCGCTCCCCAGCTCAGGTCAGCATGGTCGGCGTAGAAACGCTGTGCAAGGGCGCCAAGTTCGGTCCATTTGAACCCGGTTTCGGGAAACGTGACAGTCTCGCCGCGATCATCCCGTATCAGCCATTTCAGCGCCAGCCGATTCCACCCAATCAAATAAGCGACCAGGTTGGCTGGGCTCATTTGCGTCCCCGAGACATGGCCCTCCATTGACCGTTCCATCGCATATTGCGCCGGCACGCGGGCCAGGTCCCGCATCAGGAGTTCGAAGGTCGACTCGATTGCGTCGAGCAATTCGCGTTTCGACTGCGGTATCGCCATCCTAGCCGGAGCGCGGCACGGCGGCGCAATAGTCGCCATACATGCCGCCCTGGTCGATGCAGAAGAAGCGCCAGTCGCCCGGCTCTGCGGGCTTGTCGCCCTTATTGTCGCCAAGATAGGCGATGATTTCGACATCCGGATATCCTTGGGTGGCGAGCATTTTGGGAACCAGATCAAACCTTGCATCCTTTTCGCCAGACGCATCTGGAAGCGCCCGCGTCAGAAGCACGCGATAATCATAGTGTCGTCGCAGACCGAGCGCTTCAAGATTGCGTTCCGTCGCCAATTGTTCGGTATCACGGCGATTGGTCACCAGACCGACATGGCCGCCGCGCGCATTGACGTGTTTGATAAAAGCCGCGGCCCCCGGCACCAAAGTGGCCGCTTCTTCCTGTGTCCAGGCGTACCAGGATTCCGGCGCGTAGGAGTCGCCGCGTTGATCAAGCGAGATTTGATAATCGACATTATTAATGACGGTCTCATCGACATCGAGAATAACCCCCCAAGTGCCGTCGGGCCGGGTCGCTGCAACCGTATCGACATAGGCGGTCGCCTCAGCAAACACCGCTTCGGCTTCACTGGCCCAGTCTGGCGAATTGGCGACCCAGGCGGTACCGGGTTTCAGGGCGCCTGTCGGCGGGGGTTCGACATGCGCACAGGCTGTGGCCAACAATCCAAGTGCGATCGCACCAAATGTGGATGATTTAAACATCTGATTCCCTTTTCTGATGGCCGATGGGTACCGCGCTGTGCGTTGAAAAGCCAGCAATTCTCAATGTCTGGTTGATTACTTTTTTTGTCCATTTAAGGCTGTGAAAGCGGCATCACTCCGGCCGTGTAAGCAATCATTTGAGGGACGCATGAAACGATTTTTGATCGCGGCGGCGGCGCTTTCACTCTGTGGGCCGGCGACAGCACAGGAATTCAGCATCGGCACATTCAACACCTATTGGGCATTCGATGATGAGGCCCCGCATCTGAACTGGCGCGACCGGCGCGATGGCGAGACCTATCAGGAGACGCTGGAAGAGCTTGCCGAAACAATATTGCGGATCGATGCCGATATTCTCGCCTTGCAGGAGGTCGAGAACGAGAAAGTCGTCAATGATCTGGCCGACCTGTTACGGCTGCAAGGGCTCGACTATCCGCATGTTTTTGTCGGTGAAGGACTGGATCCGTTTACCGGGCAGAATGTGGCCGTGCTGAGCAAATTTCCGTCCATTATCAAACCGGTGCTGCGCTACCCTTATGCGCTGGAGGACTATCAGGATGATCGCACTGGCGCGCCGCGCGTTGCGGCGCTGCAAAAATTCATGCGCGTGGATTTTGACGTTGAGGGCAAGATTGTCACCGTCTTCGCCGCGCATCTGAAATCTCAACGTGGCGGCGAAGGCGCGGAAGAAGAGCGGCTCGCCCAAACCCGACTGGTACGTCGCATCGTCCGAGCGGTGTCAGAGAAAGGCGACAGCCGTTCGCCATCCTATGTCGCGATTGTCGGCGATCTGAATGATGATGCGGGCACGCCAACGCTGCGGGCCCTACGCGGGTTGCACGATGGCTCTTATGACTTTCTGCAGACCACAAGGGGGATTCAGCCGGAGAGCGATCGCTATACGCATATCTACTGCCCGCAGCGACGGGCCGATGGAAGCTGTCCCCCTGACATTGAGCAGCGCGAACAGCTGGATCATGTCCTGGCCAACTATTTCCTCGACCAGGCCATGACGTCTGCCTCAATCATCCGGGTGGACAAGGATGTCAGCGACCATGATGCGGTGAAAGTCGAATTCAATCTGACGCGCGAAGGCGAATAGGCGCGGCCGCGGCCGCGCCGGTCTTCATTATTCGCTGTCCGACTCCGTCTTCGCCGGATCATACTTGGCGAACCAGCCCATGATATTGTCTGTCTTGGCGATCAGGCGGGACGGGCGACCGGCAATATAGTGCGGTGAGCCCGGCACCCGGATCAGCGCGGTGTCGACGCCCTTGAGCTTAAGCGCCGTATAGAATTGCTCGGCTTCCCAGGTCGGGGTGCGCCAGTCTTCTTCCCCAACCATAACCAGAGTCGGGGTGACGACATTCTCGATCAGCATGATGGGTGACAGGTCGAGGAAGGCATCGGGATTGGTCCATGGATCCTCGCGAATCCAGTGGCGACGTACGAATTGGGCGATATCCGCAGACAGTGCCATCGTCATCCAGTTGATCACCGGTTTGACGCTCGCCGCAGCCGCAAAGCGATCCGTCTTGCCGACAATCCAGGCGGTGAGAATCCCGCCGCCCGACCCACCCGTTACGAAGAGCCGGTCTTCACTGACATAATTGCGCGCAACCAGGTCATCGACCACACTCATCAGGTCTTCATAATCATAGCCCGGATAGGCCTTGTCGATCGCCATGGCGAAATCGCCGCCATAGCCAGTCGAGCCGCGCGGATTGACATAGACGGTGACATAACCCTCGGCCGCAAAACGCTGGATCTCGCTGGAGAAATAGGGGCCATACATGGCGAACGGACCGCCATGGATTTCGAGGATCATCGGGTAGGAGCCATCGGCGTCAAAACCTGGCGGCAAGGCCACCCAGGCCTCGATTTCGAGCCCGTCATGGCGGGATGGGACCTGAAACTCCTCAATCACGGCCATGTCGAGATGGTCCAGCACGTCCGAATTCAGATCGGTCAACACCCGATCCTCGACCCCGCGCCCCATAACCGCGATGTCGGACGGGCGATCGGCTGTTCCTGACGTATAGGCGAAGATTGGACGACGCGTTTCCGAAATGGAGAAGGATCCCGCTGCATAAGGGCGACCGATCGAGGTGCCTCCGAGATTGGTCAACAAAGTCTCGACTTCGCCATTCATCGACACGGAAACGAGATCAATGACGCCCGCATTTTCAATCTGTGAAATCACGCTGCGACCATTCGGGTGCCAGGCCAGCGGTCCGAAGGAGCGATCGAAGTCAGCGGCCAGTTCGGTAACGCCCGAACCATCTGCATTCATCACGTAAAGATCATTCTCCTGATAGGATTTCAACAGATCATCATAACCGAGATAAGCGATCTTGCTGCCATCCGGCGACGGCACTGGCAGCAGATCAGGTCCATCGCGCGTGGTCAGAGCGGAGCGCGACAAGTCGTTCAGATTGACGGCATAGATCTCGCTTTCAATCGGGTCGAGGTCGCGGTCTTCGGCTTCATTGCCGACAACGAGCAAGGTTTCGTCATCGAGCCAGGCCGGGCTGCCAAAATCGACTTCCCCAGAGGTGACCTGGCGGGGCGTGCCACCATCCGCCGAGAGCGTGTAGACATGGGTCGCGCCCTCTTTCAGATAACCCTGGCCGTCAAAGCGAAACTGCAAATCGTCAAACACGCGCACCGGCGCTGACCATTCGGCGCCTTCCGGAGGCTGGATCGGCGTCGCAAAGCTCGGCGTTTCGCCAGGGGTGAACATGGTGAAGGCG
>JBCCZH010000095.1:0-9502 GCA_039188075.1 Pseudomonadota bacterium | reverse complement strand
TGGCCTGATCGGACCGAATGGCGTTGGCAAGACGACCTTGCTCAAACTGATGCTCGACGAGCTTGAGCGCGATAGCGGCAATGTCAAACTCAACCCGGCGCTACGTATCACTTATCTGGATCAGACCCGCGACACGCTCCGTCCCAAGGATACGCTCTGGGAAGCACTGGCGCCTCAGGGCGGCGACAGCATCATGGTGCAAGGCAAGCAGCGCCACGTGGCAGCTTATGCCAAGGACTTTCTGTTCAAGCCTGACCAGCTGCGCCAGGCCGTTGGTGCGCTATCTGGCGGTGAGCGCAACCGGTTAACATTGGCCATTGCTCTAGCTCAGTCGACGGATGTTCTGGTGCTTGATGAGCCAACCAATGATCTCGACATGCAGACTCTGGATCTGCTGGAGGACATGTTGCTGAATTTTGAAGGCACGTTGATCCTGGTCAGCCATGATCGCGCCTTTCTCGACGCGACTGTGACCTCGTGTCTGGTGCCCTTGGGCGAGGGCAAATGGGTCGAGACCGCGGGCGGCTGGACCGACGCGCAATCGCAGATCAAGGGCAAGCCGGACAAGGCCAGCAAAGCTGAGAAAAAAGCCAAGAGCGCGAGGCCCAAACCGAGCGAACCGAAAAAGGCCACCAAGCTGAGTTTCAAGGATGAGCATCGCCTGAAAGAAGTTGAAGCCGCGATGCCGCAGCTGGAAAATGAGATTTCCGAGCTCGAGGGCAAACTGTCTGACCCGAACCTGTTCAATGACAATCCGGATGAGTTTAAGCGCATCAATACGCGGCTGGAATCGGCGCGCGGCGAACTCGAGCAAGCAGAACTCGACTGGATGGAGATTGAGGAAAAGAAAGAAGCGCTGGCGAATTAAGCCACCGCTCCGCATTCCTGACGAAAGTCAGGATCCATGGCGGTCGAGTTCATCAGCCAGCCGCCATGGGTACCAGCTTGCGCTGGCAGAGCGGGAGTTCTGTCACCGTGACCGCCTAAACCTCGAACCATCCACGTTCACGCATCCAGACAATGATCTGATCGGCCGCCTCTTCCGGGCTCTGATCGACAGTATTGATCACGATCTCTGCGTTCTCGGGCGCTTCATACGGACTATCGAGCCCGGTAAAGTTCTTGATCTCACCGGCCCGCGCCCGCTTGTAGAGGCCCTTCACATCGCGCTCTTCCGCCACCGAAAGCGGCGTATCGACAAAGATCTCTACAAACTCACCATCGGACATCATGTTACGCGCCATCTGTCGTTCTGACCGGAAGGGTGAGATGAAGCTGACCAGGGTAATCAGACCCGCATCGCTCATCAGTTTCGAGACGTTGGAGACGCGTCGGATATTCTCCACCCGGTCGGCATCGGTAAAGCCAAGGTCGCGATTGAGACCATGCCGGACATTGTCGCCATCGAGCACAAAGGTGTGCTTGCCCATGGCAAACAGTTTCTGCTGCAGCGCATTGGCAATGGTCGACTTGCCGGAGCCGGAAAGCCCGGTGAACCAGAGTACGGCGGGCTTCTGTTCCTTCTGGCGGGCGAGCGCGACCCGGTCCACGTCAAGCGCCTGCCAGTGAATATTCCCGGCCCGGCGCAAGGCAAAGTCGATCAGGCCGAGACCAACTGTATTATTGGTCATCCGGTCGATGAAGATGAAGCCGCCCGTCTCGCGATTGACGTCATAAGGGTCAAACGCGATCGGCTGGTCGAGCGCCATGGTGATGACGCCAAAATCATTCAGGCCCAGCGTATTGGCTGGCTTGTCTTGCAGCGTGTTCACGTCGATCCCGAATTTCAGATCGAGCACGGTGGCCGTGACGGTCTTGGCGCCAATCTTTACGAGATAGCGCCGCCCCGGCAGCATGTCGGTATCCGCCATCCACAGGACCCGCGCCTGGAACTGGTCGGCCACTTCGGCCGGCTCACCGGCCGCGCAGATCACATCGCCGCGCGAGGTGTCGACCTCATCAGCAAAGGTCAGCGTCACCGATTGGCCGGCAATGCCTTCTTTCAGATCGCCGCCATGGACGACAACGCGTTCAATCGTGGTTTCCTTGGCGCTCGGCAAGGTCTTGACCCGGTCACCCGGTTTGATGGAGCCGGACGCGATCTGGCCGGAAAAGCCGCGGAAATCCAAGTTTGGCCGGTTGACCCACTGGACCGGCATCCGGAACGGCGCACTGATACGGCGATCGCCGACCGGCACGGTCTCCAGATATTCCATCAGAGGCGGGCCCTGATACCAGGGCATATTGCTCGAATTCTCAGTGATATTGTCGCCCGCGAGCGCCGACATCGGGATGGCCTGGATCTCAATTCCCGCCGAAAGTTCTTCGGCAAATTCCAGGAAGTCCTGCTCGATCCGGTTATAGACCGCCTCATCATAATCGACGAGGTCCATCTTGTTGATCGCGAGGACCAGTTTGCGAATACCAAGCGAGCTTGCAATGAAACTGTGACGGCGCGTCTGGGTCAGCACGCCCTTGCGCGCGTCGATCATCAGGATGGCAAGATCCGCGGTCGAGGCGCCGGTCGCCATATTGCGCGTATATTGTTCATGGCCGGGCGTATCGGCGACAATGAACTTACGCCGATCGGTCGAGAAAAAGCGATAGGCGACATCGATGGTGATGCCCTGTTCGCGTTCAGCTGACAGGCCATCCACCAGCAGAGCAAAGTCGATATTCTCGCCTTGCGTGCCATGCTTTTTGGAGTCGCTTTCCAGCGCATCCAGCTGATCTTCAAAGATCATCTTGGAATCGTAGAGCAGCCGGCCAATCAGGGTCGACTTGCCATCATCGACACTGCCGCACGTAATGAAGCGGAGCAGCGACTTGTTCTCATGCGCCTCGAGATAGGCAGAGATATCTTCAGCAATCAGAGCATCCACGTGAGACATCAAAAATACCCCTCTTGCTTCTTCTTCTCCATCGAGGCGGCCTGGTCGCGGTCAATCGTCCGTCCCTGGCGCTCTGACGACGTGGTCAACAGCATTTCCTGGATAATGTCTTCCAGCGTGTCGGCAGTGCTCTCCACCGCGCCGGTGAGCGGATAGCAGCCAAGGGTGCGGAAGCGGACGGACTTCATGACAGCTGTCTTGGCGAGCTCAGGCGGCACCCGGTCATCATCGACCATGATCTGGCTGCCTTCCCATTCGACGACGGGACGCTCAGCCGCATAATAGAGTGGCACAATCTCAATCTGCTCGCGGCGGATATATTGCCAGATATCAAGCTCGGTCCAGTTCGAGATCGGGAAACAGCGTATGCTCTCTCCTGGATTGATGCGGGCATTATAGAGGTTCCACAGCTCCGGGCGCTGGTTCTTCGGGTCCCAGCGGTGCTCGGCGGTGCGAAATGAGAAGACCCGTTCCTTGGCGCGGGATTTTTCCTCATCACGGCGGGCGCCGCCAAAAGCGACATCGAACTTGTACTTGTCGAGCGCCTGTTTCAGGGCCTGGGTCTTCATAATGTCTGTATGGCGCGACGAGCCATGCGTGAACGGACCAACGCCGGCCTCAATGCCTTCCTGGTTGGAATGGACGATCAGGTCCATGCCGATTTCAGCCGCCTTGCGGTCGCGAAATTCGATCATCTCGCGAAACTTCCAGGTCGTATCGACATGCATCAACGGGAATGGCGGCACGCTCGGATAGAAGGCCTTCATGGCCAGATGCAGCATCACAGCGCTGTCCTTGCCGACCGAATAGAGCATGACCGGGCTTTCAGCCACCGCCGCCACTTCGCGAATAATGTGAATGGACTCAGCTTCTAGCCGATCAAGATGCGTCAGGGAGGTCACGAAATACGCCCATTTCTGTTTCGATTTTTATCTCGCGGGACATAGGGACCTAAGAACCTGAGAACAACTGGTTTTTGACGTTAGCTGTACTCAATTCTCAGCAAATGACGCCGCGTCGTGCATGGACTTCGCGGAACGAACGTATTTCAAGCGAATGAGAAGCGAAAGGGAGACGTCCGGTGGCAGAGATGATGAAGCAAGTCGTGCTGCGGCAATATTGTGTGGGCGCCCCGAAGCCCGATGATTTCGAGATCGTCGAGAAAGACGCCCCGATCCCGAATGATGGGCAGTTTCGCGTTCGTCATATCTGGAATTCCGTCGACCCCGGCACCCGATCGCGCCTGTCGGGCGGCGATAGCTATGCCGCAGCTTTGCCGCTCGGCAAGGCCATTGACGGGTTCAGTGTCGGCGTGGTCGATGCCTCGGAACATGCTGATTATCCGGTCGGCACCAAGGTCTTTTGCGCTGGCGGTTGGCGCACCCATACGATCCAGACCGGCAAGGGTTTTATCGGCAAAGTGCCGGGCGCCGTACCGTTGCCGCTATCGCTCTGGATTGGCGTACTCGGGGTACCCGGACTCACCGCCTGGTTCGGATTGAAATCGGTGGCCAAGTTTGCCGAAGGTGATCGCGTCCTGGTCACCTCCGCGGCTGGCCCAGTCGGCGCGACAGCGGGACAGCTCGCCAAGGCGGGCGGCGCCGCGCAAGTCATCGGTGTGGCCGGCAGCGACACCAAATGCCAATGGCTGGTCGATGAGGCCGGCTTTGATGCGGCGATCAATTACAAGACGACGCCAGATCTCGACGGCGCTATTCGGGATGCCATGCCGGAGGGGGTCGATCTTCTTTTCGACAATGTCGGCAATGCCATGGTCAATCGTGTCCTGCCTATGATGCGCCTGAATGGACGCATCTGCATTTCCGGACAGGTCGCTGATTACAATCTCAGCCCGGAAGAGACCCCGGGCATCGTCAATACCAAGCCATTTATTACCCATCGTGTGCTGATGCAGGGCCTGGTCGTGTTCGACTTTGCGCGCGAATTCCCGGTCGCCTTGAACGAGATGGCGGGCCTGATCGGATCCGGCCAACTCAAGCTCAAGGAAGAACGGTTTGACGGCATCGACACCATGCCGGACGCGTTTTGCGGCTTGTTCCGCGGCGAGAATTTTGGCCGCCGCGTTGTACAAGTCGGATCAGAAGCTTAGGCTCCCTGGCAGAGGCGCTTAAGAGCCGATCAAAACAGGAGCGGGGAATGAAACGCATATGGAGTGCGATCGGGCTGGCAATGTTGATGAGCTGCGGGCTCACGGTTTCAAATGCACAGGAAACAGAAGAACTCACTGCTGAACCCGTTCTTGAAATTGAACAGGTGCACCCAGCCTGGGATGATTTTTCCCCCGAATTCACGCCGCATGTCTGTCCCTTCCATACCGCTGCGCCGAAATATGACCCGGAAGAGTTTCGCTGTGGCTATGTCCTGGTCCCGGAGGATCGGACCAATCCGGACAGCCGATTGATCAAACTCTCCGTGCTGAAGATCGCTTCAACCACAGAAAATCCCGACAAGCGGGCGGTTGTGCGTCTGACGGGCGGGCCCGGTGGTCCGTCGCTCGGTCCGTTTCGGATTTCGGCCTATCAAGGCGCCGATACGAAACGTTTTCGCGATGCAGCAGATCTGATCTTTTTCGATCAGCGCGGCATCGGCTATTCCGAAGCCCATTTTTGCCGGGCCGTGCCCCGTGAATTTCAGTTCGGCGTCAGCACCGAGGATGGCCAAACCCTGGAAGTGGCGGCCCAGAAGAAATGCCTCGACGAAGCCCGCGCCGAAGGCATCGCCGTTGATGCCTACTCGACCTGGCAAAATGCATTGGACGTGCGTGATATCCGCCGCGCGCTGGATTATGATCAATGGACCCTGTTCGGCGTGTCTTATGGCACCGAGCTTGGTCAGGCCGTGATTAATGTCGACGAGGCGGGCGTCCAGGCGGCGATTCTGGACAGCGTGGTGCCCGCAGATCCGCTTGATGCAGGCGGATGGGGCGCCATCGCCTATGGGTTTCGATCCTCACTTTCAGCGCTCGACGAAATTTGCGCCGCCAATCGCGCCTGCGCGCGAGATGTCGGAAGCTTTGCTGACCGATTCATCGCCGTGTTCGAAGCCTATGATGCTGATCCGTTGATTGCGGAAGACCTGGATCATGGCAGTTTCATCAATGGCCGCGTTATTCTGGACGGCGACCTCGCAGCGGGACTGGTGTTTCAGGCCCTGTATATCAATTCCATCTATGCCGATTTTCCCAGCTTGCTGCGCGCCCTGGAAACACGAGACGAGGTCGCCATCATGGCTTATGCCGAAGTGGTCGGACGTCCGATTGATCACAGCGCCGGCAATGGCATGGAGATGGTCGCCAATTGCCGCGGCGCCGCCCTCGTCACTGGCGACCAGTTGGCCGAGATGGAAATCGCAGAACCAAAACTGTCGCAATGGGTTGAAACGCTCACTTGGGGCAAGACTTGCACCGAGGCCTATGAAATCAATCCCGACCCAGCCGTGAAACCCTTGATCACGGATGTGCCAATCCTGGTCGCAGCTGGCACTGTGGATCCGATCACCCCACCCTATTATGGCGAAGCCATTCTGCCCGGGCTCGGCAATGCACAATATGTCGAATTGCCTTATACTGGGCATGGTGCCCTGTTCAGTGATCATCGCGGCTGTGGCGGAGATCTCTGGGTTGCATTTGTGACCAATCCCGAAGCTGAACTGGATACGTCCTGTATTGCCAGTGTCCCGGCACCGGAATTTGTCACGCAGCTGATCGAGACCAAGGCGCCATATCGACTCGCCCGCGGCATTCAGGCCGGAAATTATCCGACAACCATCCTCGCCATTGCCGCCATGCTTGTCATCAGCCTGATCGTATTCCCGCTCGGCTGGGCCGCCCGCAAGATTCAGGGCAGCGACGCGGTCAGTTTCGACTTTGGACGCCCACTGGCCTGGCTCGGCGCATTGGTTTCACTGGGGGGGCTCGGCTGGGCGATCTCGCATATTCTGGGCACCGCCACCGATCATCCAATGGCGCTGCCGATCGGGGTACTGCCATCAACGGGCTGGGCTTTCTGGATCGCTTTGCTTGGGCTTGGTCTGACCGTCTATGCCCTGTTCCGCGCGGTGCGCAGCGGTGGCTTCGGACGACAACAGATCGGCGCGTCACTGGGCGTCACGATCACGCTGCTGGCATCGCTCAGCATCTTCGTATTCATCTTCTCGCTGGGCCTGGGACCCTTTTAAATTGACCACACCGTTCGACATCACAACTGCCGCCTATACGCGCTTCACCTTTGAGCGAAACGAGCGCGTGCTGACCGCCGCCATCACCTCGGACCATCCGGTCAACGGCGTCGATGCGGCCATGCATGAAGAGCTCGGGCGCGTTTTTACGGACCTGCAGCGCGACAGTGACAGCGACATCATCATCCTGACCGGCAAAGGCCGCGCGTTTTGCGCCGGCGGTGACTTTGACTGGTTTGACGAGCAGATCTCTGACCCCAGCAAGTTTCGCGATATTGCCTGGGAAGCCAAGCGGATCGTGACCTCGATCCTGGATATGGAAAAGCCGATCATTTGTCGCCTCAATGGCGCCGCCGCCGGGCTGGGCGCCACGATTGCGCTGCTCTGCGATATGATCGTGTCTGACGAAACCGCGCGGATCGGCGACCCGCATGTCAAAGTCGGTCTGGTGGCCGGCGATGGCGGCGCCGTCATCTGGCCGCAACTCATTGGCTTTGCCAAGGCCAAGGAGCTGCTAATGACCGGCGATCTGCTGACCGCGAAAGAAGCGCAAGATCTCGGCCTGATCAATTATGCCGTCCCGGCCGATCAGCTGGACGCGAAAGTTGCGGAACTGGTGACCAAGCTGCAAGGCAATCCGAAATGGGCGGTCCGCTGGACCAAGACAGTCACCAATATTCCATTGCGCGCCCTGGCGGCGCAGATGATGGATGCCAGTGTCGGTTGGGAAAGCGTGTCCAACTATATGGACGACCGCAAGGAAGCGGTGGATGCTTTCCGCGAAAAACGCGCGCCCAAGCTGACCGGTGAGTAGTTTGCATGCGCTGACAGGTATTCTCTCTTTGCTGGTACTACTGGCGTTTCCGTCAGGATCCGCGGCAGCAGATCTTTGCTCAAAGCAAGAGCAATTGCGCCTTCTAAGAGCGGGCGCAGTCCCAATTCGCTATGAGCAAATCGTTCCAAATTATGCGGATCGATCTGTTTTGCCGGTTCTTATTAAAAAGATCGAAAAATGGGGGTGTATGCCAAACGGCCACAGTTTTCTTTTCGTGATTGATACGCAGCATCCGGACCTGCTTATCCCGCAAGATGTGCGACTCTTATACCCTGACGAGATGTCCTTGATACTGGAGTATCAATTCGACAGTGTTCAGGTTGGAAAAACCTCATTCACGGCACAATTGTGGTTTGATGGCGAAGCCAAGCTCGTAATTGTCCCATACGACAGTATTTCAAGATTTGTGGATGAAGCAGCGGAGATCGACATCGCCTTTTGAATACCATTCGAGCTTGTGCAAACACGCGGCCCCGAAGAGCCGCGCGCTGCCGGGAGGAAGCTGCATTAGCTTTTGATCCGGACGCCATCTTTTGCGGCGAGTTCGATCACATCAGGAGCAGCCAGGCTTTTAACTACGTCTGCCACCATCGCGTGTTGGCAAGCCCGCCGTGCAGATGTTCGCGCGGCGATAAAGTGGCTGCCCATATCGGTCTTGCACGCTGCCCAGGCCTGTTTGCGGATGCTTTGATAGATCTCAGCCGCTGGCGCATCGAGATCGATCTGAACTTCTACCGTTTCAGGTTCCGATGCGAAGGCTGGCGCGAAAGCGACCGCGGCAAGGCTGGCAAAGGCGGCGATGAGGGTTTTGGGAGGACGCATGATAGGGTTTCCTTTTTCTGGTTCACAACCTGACTGGCTGTGAGCTGAAACAACCCGATCCTGCCGCTCAAGGCTCCGCAATCGCGAAAATGCGGGTGCTTTTTCAAATCTGCGAACGCTTTTTCAAAACTGAGAAGAGTTTGACCTTTGGCGATTTGTCGCCTATCTCCCTGCCTCTCGTGGTGATTTGGCCGGTCGGCTTGCAGCCACGTTAAACAAGTCGCTAAAAGGCCGTGCGGAACTGACCTGAACGTCCCTTGTCCGCCTTCCTGATAGCGAGAAGATCTGAACGGAGAGGCGCATGCCGATCAAAATTCCGGATTCCCTGCCCGCGCGGGAAACGCTCGCTGAGGAAGGTGTCGCTGTCCTGTCGGATTCTGACGCCATTCGACAAGACATTCGCCCGCTTCAGATTGGCCTGCTGAATCTGATGCCGAACAAGATCCGCACCGAGACCCAGATTGCCCGCCTGATCGGCGCCAGCCCGCTGCAAATCGAAATGACCCTCGTCATGGTGGGCGGGCATAGGCCGAAAAATACCAGCCAGGAGCATTTGATCAGCTTTTATCAGAATTGGGAGGCGGTGAAGCATCGCAAGTTTGATGGCTTCATCATTACCGGCGCCCCGATTGAAACGCTGCCCTTCGAAGATGTGACCTATTGGGATGAACTGACCGAGATCTTCGAATGGACGCGAACCCATGTGCATTCGAACTTTTTCATCTGCTGGGGCGCCATGGCGGCTGCCTATCATTTC
>JBCCZH010000094.1:0-9564 GCA_039188075.1 Pseudomonadota bacterium | reverse complement strand
GCCAATACGGAATGGGAAGGTGACTTTGGCGGTGACTTGCCATGGGCCGCCAATTTCGGCTTCCGTCTAGCCCGGACAGAACTGGTTTCAAGCGGCTTTGACCAACCGGTCCTGCAATTCCGTGAAACGCCTGGCGACACGCAGCTTCTGGTCGATTTCGGCCCAACCACAGCGGTGTCGGTCGAGAATGACTATATCAACTTCCTGCCTTCAGCGAACGTCAAGCTGGAGACGACTGAAGATACTGTCGTTCGGTTCAGCTACTCAAAAACCGTGACGCGTCCGACGCTGACCGCATTGGGTGTGAACAACACATTCGGTGGACGTTCGAACGCACCTGTTTCCGGCGGGGGTAACCCACAGCTTGAAGCGTTCGAGTCCTCCAACTGGGACGCGTCGTTCGAATGGTATTTTGACGATGTCAGCTATTTCTCGATCGCCGCTTTCCACAAGGATTTTGACAATTTCCTCGAAGCCCAGACCCTGCCAGTTCCCGGGCAAGTTCAAATCCCTGTTGGCAACCCGCAAAACCCAATTGGTCCAGACCCCATCCTGGTCGATGTCGACTTCCAGGATACGCGGACCCGGAACGGCGAGACCGGTTCGATCACAGGCCTCGAAGTCGCGATACAACGCACCTTCGATCAACTGCCTGAGCCATGGGACGGCCTCGGCGCCGCTGCGAACTACACCTATGTGACCAGCAACATTGACCGGGACCCGAACTCCGGTGCGTCTGACTGTGACTATAACGGTCTGTCACCCAACTCGTTCAACGTGAGCGGGTTCTATGAGAAAGACGGAATCTCCGCCCGCCTCGCATATAATTATCGCGACGAGTTCCTGTTCCAGTGCTTTTCGAACTTCTCTGAGCCAAGAGAACGTGAGGCCTTTGGCCAGCTCGACTTCTCTGCCTCCTATGATGTCAACGATACCTTCCAGATCTTCTTCGAGGGCATCAACATCACGGATGAAGATACGCGGGACTTCTCGCGCTTCGAGAACCGGTTCCTGACCTATTCAGATACCGGGTCGCGTTACCAGCTCGGCGTTCGCGCGTCTTACTAAAGCCGCGCACCCGTCTGCGCCTGTCCTCTACCAGGCAGGCGCGGATGGTGGACGTCGTACGCTTCTCGATCCTCCTGGAAGCGTACTTTGTGTCAGCGCGGGGGTGACTTCGCGCTGACATACGATCAAACAAGACAAAAATAATAATTCGAGGAAATGCAGGCATGAATACGCTTCAGGTGGGAATCTTCTTTTTCATCACAGCCGTGATCGGCTTTCTGACCTATCTGAGCTGCCGCAATGCGCCCTCTGGCGATCGCGGATCGGATCATGACTATTTCCTCGCGAATGGCGGGTTGAGCTGGTATTTCGTGGCCGGCTCCATCACGCTGACCAATCTTTCAACCGATCAACTGGTGGGCATGAATGGCAATCAGATGCTGCTCCTGGCTTGGTGGGAACTGGCCGCTGTGGTGGGCCTGTTCATCCTCGCTTATGTCTTCATCCCGATCTATTATCGCAACAATTGCACGACGACGACGGAACTGCTCCAGCGCAAGTATGACAATAAGCATATCCGCGCGGTGATTTCGGTTCTGTTCCTGCTCGGCAATCTGTTTATTTTCCTGCCGGCCATTCTGTATGGCGGGTCCCTGTTTTTGAAATCGACCACCGGCGCGGATTTTTCCGGTGTATTTGGCGAGCGCCTGTTCGTTGGATCGCCGGTTGAGGTCGACTCCACGATCTTTGTCATGGCGATCACGTTCGCAATTGTCGGCGCTCTTTACGCCATCCTGGGCGGATTACGCGCGGTTGCGGTGTCGGATACGTATAGCGGCGTCCTGATCCTGTCTCTGGCCGTCCTTGTTGTGATCCTGGCTTTAAATGCGATCAACTGGGACTTTTCCGGCGTTCCGGCCGAACGCATGAATATGTTCATTGGCAGCACGCTTGAGGATGGCAGCGAAACGCCCATCCCCTGGCACACTTTGCTGACCGGCATGATCTTTATCCAGATCTTTTACTGGAGCACCAATCAGACCATCACCCAGCGCGCCATGGCTTCGCCGACAGTGGAAGAAGCGCGCAAGGGCATTCTGGCCGCGGCCGGGATCCGTCTTCTGATCGTGCCGATCATCGCCGTCGTTCCGGGTGTTGTTGCGTACAAGCTTTATGGCGATGTGGGTGACGCGGCTTATGGCATGATCGTTGGCGATATTCTGCCGCCCATCCTGTCTGGCGCCTTTGCGGCGGCGCTCGCGGCGGCCGTTCTGACGACGTTCAACTCCATCCTGAATGCGTCCGCAGCGCTCTATGTTTGCGACTTCCATGAATCCTATATTGACGAGGCACGCGACGTCCCGAAACTGAGCATGTATGTGTCTATCGCGATGACCGTGCTGGCCATCGTGCTGGTACCCATATTTGCGTCGCAGGAAAGCATCATCAATACGGTCCAGCAGCTTTACGGCCTGCTCTCCATGCCGATCCTGTCCGCCTTTATTGTCGGTCTGGCCTTCCGGAATGTCAGCGCCTGGGCCGCCATTCTCGGCGTTGTGACCGGCGTGCTCGTCTATGCCGTGTTCAGCTTCCGGCTCTACCAATATGTCGGGATCTCACCCGAACAGGGTCTCGGCGCGACACTCGCAAGCGTGCACTATATCCACTACATGTTCGTCACGCTGGTGGTCAGCATTGGTACCGCATTGCTGTCAAACCTGGTCGTATTCGGTCGCAAGGCCGAGCTCACGATTGGCCAATCGTCACCAGCTCCAGCTGAATAGAATTAAGCGCTAATCATCGCCCGCGACGTGGAGTTCCATATCCGCGTCGCGAATGGCGTCCATGAACTCTTCCGGCGGCGCCCGGTCCGTGAACAGATGATCGATATCATCATACTGTCCGAGGCGGATCATTGCCCGACGTCCAAACTTGGCATGGTCAGCGACAAGAAACACGGTGCGGGAATTCTGGATGATAGCCTGGGCCGAGCGGATTTCCTGATAGTCGAAGTCGAGCAGTGAGCCATCCTCGTCAATGCCGCTTATCCCGATCACGCCAATGTCGAGCCGGAACTGTTTCAGAAACTCGGTCGTCGCCTCGCCAACAATGCCGCCATCGGACTGACGCACAAAGCCGCCCGCAATCATCACGTCTGAGCCATCAGTCTCGCGCATCATATTGGCGATATTGATATTGTTGGTGACGATCCGCAGGTCCGTGCGACCGACCAGTTCGGCGGCCAGCGCTTCTGTCGTGGTCCCGATATTCAGGAACAGGGAGGCGCCGTCCGGGATACGTTTGGCGACGGTGCGGGCAATCTTGCGCTTGGCATCCATGCCTTCCTGCAACCGGTCCTGATAAGGCTGATTATAGGCATTGCCGATCCGGCCGGCGCCGCCATGGAAACGCTCAATCAGTTCCAGGTCGCACAGCATATTGATGTCGCGGCGAATGGTTTGCGGAGTGACACCGAACTGTTTTACCAGCTGCTCAGTCGCGACATAGCCCTGCGACCGGATCAGTTCCAGAATCTGTTTCTGCCGCGCTGGCAGATTGGAGACATCCGCATCACTCATATCGGCCCACCTCTATTGCGCTCTGCAATCGTCTTTGCCCCATGCAAGTCCCGTGTCAAACCTGCACCTGCGCGCTAAACCGCCTCAAAATGGAAGATCAGGCAGGTTTCAGGATGCAGCAGCGGGATCTGTAACCCAACATGCGCCAGGGCCTCGCCGGGCAATTCTGCGCCTGCGCCACCCAGATCCAGCGCCTCCAGGATTGAGGGCCGGGATACGGATCGCACCGGCATTGGCCAGACAATCCGCGTGCGATAGGTCCGCGATGGTTCGAGGCCCGGAACGTAGATCCGACCCGGAATGGTCTGTCTATGTCCGCTCATATTGCACCAGGAGAACAAGGCTTCCGATTGATCGGCGGCGACCACACCGACAGCGTTGACGTGCTCAGGTGTATCCAGTCGATGAAAATCGCCGCCATGAATCAGCGCCCGATGCTGTTTGTGAAGCGCGATGCCGGCTTTGAGCGTTTCGAGATTTTCGGACGGCTCCTCAAGTAGATTCAGCTCCATGCCCATATGTCCGAACAGGGCGGTCGCCACGCGCATCTCCATGGTCAGGCGGCGGCCGGTAATGTGACAGATTTCGGGCCCGACATGCGCGCCCATAATCTGCAGCGGAAAGAAGTGCGACGCACCGCGCTGAATGCGCTGACGATCGAGCGCGTCATTGCTGTCAGAGGTCCAGATGCGATCCGTCCGTCGCAAGATGCCATAATCCGCCCGGGCCCCGCCGGAGGAGCAGCTTTCAATCTCGAGGTCAGGATGGGCTTCGCGCAATCGTTCGATCAACGTGTAAAGTGCTCGGGTCTGCTGATTGATCGCCGGACGACCGCGGCTACCCGGATGGTGAACGTCGCGATTCATGTCCCATTTGACATAGCTGATATCATGCGCGCTGAGCAGCTTGTGCATATGATCAAACAGATAGTCGCTGACTTCCGGGCGGGTCAGATCGAGCACGAACTGGCTTCGAAACGGCACCTGCTCAACGCCTTCGGCATGCAGGATCCAATCCGGGTGCTTGCGGAACAGCTCGCTGTCCGGATTGACCATTTCAGGTTCGAACCAGAGCCCGAACTGCATGCCAAGACCGGTGACATGGTCGACCAGCGGACCAAGGCCTTCAGGATAAACATCTTCAGAGGGCCACCAGTCTCCCAGGCCAGCCTTGTCATTCCGCCGCGAGCCAAACCAGCCATCATCCAGAATGTAGCGCTCTGCGCCGACCGCAGCCGCCTTCTCTGCCAGCTTGAACAGGGTGTCGTGATCGTGGTCGAAATAGACCGCTTCCCAGGTATTGTAGTGAACCGGGCGGGCCTTGCGATCGATCCGGCCATCCATCACCGTATGTTTGAGGTGGTGATGGAATTTACGCGACAAGGCGCTGAACCCGCGACTTGTAAAACCAGCATAGAGCCGCGGCGTGCGATAGGTCTCACCAGGTGCGAGCGACATCTCTCCCGGGAAGAAATATTCGCCCATTTGCACGAAAGCGCGGCCATCGCTCAACCGATCGACCCGCACCCGATTATTGCCGCTCCAGCCCAAGTGGAACGCGAAACACGGCCCGGCCTGTTCATGCGTCTCCTCGGTGCCGACAATCAGGCCCGGAAAATTATCATGGCTGGTTCGACCATTCTTGTTTTCGCGGACATAGCTACCCAGGAAAGGCGCAACCTCTTCGAGGTGGAACTCCCCTGACCAGCGACCGGTAAAGCCAAACAGCCGCGTCGCGCGGGGATCAAGCGGCAGGCTGGCAGAGGCGCACCAGTCGATCGCAAGCGGCGTGTCACCGAGATTCTCGATCTGCGTCTGGCAGGTCATCAGATTGCTGTCCGGGTTGAAGCCGATAAAATGGGTCGCCCGCACTTTCGTGGTTTCGTCCTGACAAACCACTTCGACCCGGTGCGGTTTGGGGCGACGGACTTCAGTGACCCGAAACAAGCTGGCCCAGGCTGTGCCATTGCGATGGCCGGAAAAGCCGGACAGGCCGGCAATGCCGGATCCGGTCTCATTCAGGAGCGAGCTGCCCACTTCGGCATCAGCGCCGCCGGGCGCATGCTGTCTCGTCGTCATCAATCGCAAAATGTCCGGATCAGACTTGTTCAGTCTGGAGCCCCAATAGAGGATGCTTGGACGTGCGCCGATCGCACAATCCAGCACCAGACTCGTGTTTCCGGCGGTCAGCGTTACGTAGCCTTGTTGGTCGGTCATCGTGCCAGCGCCCCTTCTGATTGACGTCTCTTCATGGCCCATATTGCAGACCCCGCCAATGTTGGAAATAGACAATAAAATAATCGTATTCGAACATACTGAGTCGACGGATCCATGCCTTTATAGGCGCCAGCGGACATCTGCGCAATCGCAGGAGCGCTCCATACACAGTCCACCAAACGCAACAATAACAGTAGATTCGTAAAGGTTTCGCGAAATTTCTTATCAAAGAACTGAAATCAGGATGGATATTTTGCTCATGATCGAATACGAACGTATGAGAGCGTAATTGCCCGGCCCTCGATCGCGGCTTGAGATGGATACAATGCGATGACCGATCCAATGACTGTGCTGTCTCGCAAGATTGCCGGCCGCGATATTCATCGTCGCCAACATCGCAAATCCGATGGCCGCGACCTCTTCCTCTATGGCTATGAGCCCAATAAAGCACCGCGGGTGGAAGGCGAAGACTTACAGTCGATCGCAGGGTCTGAATTGCGCTGGCACCCCTTGCGCGGCGATTGGTCGATTTATGCCGCGGGCCGACAGAACAGAACCTACAAGCCGAGCGCTGCGGCCAACCCTTTGGCGCCCAGCAAACCCGGGGCGCCCCTGACCGAAATCCCGTTTAGCGATTTCGAGCTCGCAGTCTTCAGCAATCGTTTTCCCAGCCTGTATCCGAGCGCGCCTGAAATAGATGGAGACGCCATCGAAATTCGAGCCGCACAAGGCGCCTGCGAGGTGATTGTCTATTCGCCGAACGATCAGGGATCGCTCGCCACCCTTTCGCAAGCCCGGCGGCGCCTGCTGCTGGAAGCCTGGATCGATCGCTATGCAGCCATGTTCGATGCCGGCTGCGCCTTTGTTCTGCCGTTCGAGAATCGCGGTGACGAGGTCGGGGTGACCCTGCATCATCCGCATGGGCAGATTTACGGCTTTCCGATGGTGCCAACGCCGCAGCAGCACGCCGCCAATGCGTTTGAAGCCGGATACGATCTTGCCGGTGATGTGCAATCCTGGGGTGAGACCTATTGGGTCAGTCAGGCGGGCGGCCTGGCGAGCTATGCTCCCCGTTATGCGCGCTTTCCCTATGAGGTCTGGATTTCCGCCCTGGAGCCTGTATCCGGCCCCTGGGCATTTACGGAAGAACAAACTGATGGATTTGCGCACCTGCTGGGCGATACCGTTCGGCGCTATGATGCCTTTTTCGGCCGGGAAACGCCTTGCATGCTCAGCCTGCACGCCGCGCCTTATGGCCGCGACGGCCGGTTCCAGTTCACGGCGCAGTTTTACCCGCTGTTACGAGCACCCGAGCGTGTAAAATACCTCGCCTCCGTGGAACAGGCGACAGGGGTATTCACCGTCGATGTCATGCCTCGCCAGGCCGCCGACCGATTGAGAGGTGCGATATGAACCCTGTGAACGGTTTCAAGGAGACGTTTGGCTGTCCGCCTCTGATCGCGGCCTCAGCGCCCGGGCGGGTCAATCTGATTGGCGAGCATACTGACTATAATGGCGGCGCGGTCTTGCCCGCAGCCCTGGAGCGCCGGATCCAGATTGCGATGGCCAAAAATGATGCACCGACCGTGGTCATCAAATCCACGCGTTTCGACAAGAAAATTGAACGCCCCGTCAGCGACCCAAAGCGCGGGGACTGGACGGATTATGCCATGGGCGCGCTGTGGAAGGCCGGCGAGCTGGGCTGGCTGCAAGGTGGCGTTTTCCTGCACATTGAAAGCGATGTCCCGGATGGTGCGGGTGTGTCATCTTCCGCCGCCCTGATCACGGCCATCCTGCGCGCCGCTGCGATTATCGGGCAAGTCGCAACGACCGCGGTCGATATCGCGAAATATGCCCGCGTCGTCGAGAATGATTATATCGGCATGCCCTGTGGGATCATGGACCAGATGGCGGTGGGGCTGGCCGACCATGGCAAGGCGCTGGCCCTCGATACCGGCGATCTGAGCTATGAGGTGATCGATATTCCGCAAGCCTGGACCTTCGCGGTCATCCATTCCGGCGTGCGCCGGGAATTGGCGGACGGACGGTACAAAGCGCGCTTTGAAGAATGCCAGCAAGCTGCGGATGCGCTGAAGACGACCAAGCTCTGCCGGCTGGACCAGGCGCAAGTCGTTGCTATGGCGGACTTGCCGGAAAACCTTCGCAAGCGGACCCGCCACGTCATGACCGAACACAAGCGGACCGTCGCCGCAACGGTGGCGATGCAAGCCGGGGATCTGGCCACATTCGCGCGCCTGATGAATGAAAGCCATCAGTCCTACTCACAGGATTTCGAGGCTTCGACACCGGTCATTGATGACCTGGTCCAGGACGCAGTGGATAATGGCGCACTGGGCGCACGCCTGACCGGTGGGGGTTTTGGCGGCTGCATTGTTGCGCTCTACCAGGCCGACGAGGCAGAGGACCGGATTCAGGAATTGTTGGACCGGCATCCAAATGCCTGGCGGGTCTAGCCCACACTCTGGACGGTGACCGGACAGGATGAGATAAGCGCGGGCATGAAACACGCATGTCTTCCCGCGCTCGCATTCTGCTTTTTGATGGGATGCACGAGCAGCCTCGCCAATGGTCAAACAGCCATCGAAGACTTTGGATGCGCCTTAGCGACCACAGACTCTGAAGTGCTGGAGCAATCGCGCGAAAATGGATTCGCGTCCCAACAGACGGATTCCGACGCGCGCGACTTTGCCAGCTGTCTCGGGCATCCGGACCCGTTCTTGCGCGACAAGATCGGATATGAAGGGCTCACCGCTGCCCTGCGCGCTGGCGGCGTTTCGGAAGGTACGCGCCGCGACCTAATTGCCGAGCTCAGCGGAAATTTGAGCGCAAATGACGACGATGGAATTCTCGCCCCTTTTTCTGCCCTCGGATTGTCGGAGCTTGCTCGAACCGATCGGGTCGAGCCATTCCTGACAGCAGAAGAACGTGTCGAAATCGCAAAAACCACCGCCGCCTACCTCGCCGGGGTTTCTGATTATCGCGCCTTTTCCGATGAGGAAGGCTGGCGTCATGGCGTGGCGCATGCGGCAGATGTGGCAATGCAATTGGCACTCAATCCAAATATCGAGACCAGTTCGCTTGAGGGATTGAAACAAGCCGTCACAGATCAAATCACCACCCGCTCCGGCTATGCGTTCCGGCATGGTGAGCCAGAGCGCCTCGCCCGTCCGATCTATTTCATGGCAACCCGAGAAGCATTCGAGCCGGAGGTCTGGGCCGCCTGGTTCGAACGTCTCGCCGACCCTGCACCCTTGTCGAATTGGGGCGATGCCTTTCTGTCGGAAGTGGAGCTTGCCCGGCTCCACAATCTCAAAGCCTTTGCTCGCGTGCTCTATATCAATGCGAGCCTCAGTGAGAATGAGGCGCTGCAACCGATCGCAGATGGCGCGCTCAACATGCTGAAAGCCCTGCCCTAGGGCTGGATGATTTGGCGTTAGATCGCTGCGGCGTCGATCACTTCAAACTGCGCCGTCCGACGACCGTTCCAGACATTTTCCTTGAGGCGCCCGGCCAGGTGGACCTTGCCGCGTTGCAGCAAGGCGTCGCCCAGCGGTGTTCCCATGCAGCGCCAGACCAGCGCCTCGATCCGCGCGCCGGAGTCTTCGACGGTCAGCTTGAGATGGTTCTCACCAATCGGTCTCGTATGCGTAATCTCAACATTCTGGATCGCGAAGACCGGTTCAGGCGCACCTTGTCCGAACGGACCAATCGTCTGGATCAAGTCATAGGTTTCGGTCGTC
>JBCCZH010000093.1:0-9568 GCA_039188075.1 Pseudomonadota bacterium | reverse complement strand
GAAGGGAAACCGATTGGAGACGACACAAACGACAAACCGCCCTTCAGCAGCATTTGGAATCTTGCGCCAAAAGCCAATCGAGGAATGGTTGAAGTGGAAATCCTTCAGGTCCGAGACCACGCTCTGGAGCGTCGCATTCTTCCTGCTCGGACTCGCATACTTCATGCAGTTTCAATTTGTCAGAGACGAAACCGTCCTCAGGTCGATGAAGACCACCCTGGTCAATATTGTTCCGATTGTTTTGATTGGGGTCTCGATTCGGTTGCTTGTGCGCCGATATCTGCTGAACTTGCCCCTGATCGGACAAATCGCTGCGCATGTTTGCCTGGCGGTCGTATTTACCCACCTTTGGTATCTGCTGGTTCTCGTGTCGGCTGGTTTTCGTCTGGACTGGCTGACATCCGGGATCACGCTGGCGCCTTTTTATGCTTCGGCAACCTTATGGCAGCTCTTACAGGGCATCGTGATCTACGCGGCGATGCAAGGCTTGATCTATGGCTGGTGGCTGCATGAGCGACTTCGCGAGGCGGAGGCAAAGCTGGCGGAAGCCCGTCAAGATGAACCGGTTGGTTCCAACCCGGGGACAGCGGCTGTCTTTGTGAAGGCGGAAGGCGAATTCAGAAAGATCGATCTGGACGATCTGACGCATATCGAGGCGAATGGCGATCAGGTCCGGTTGCACACAAAACTTGGCCAATTTGCCTGCAACAAAGCCCTATCGGAGTATGCAGAAAAACTAGAGGATAGCGGTTACATTCGGATTCATCGATCGCACCTTGTGCGCGCGACCGCGATAATCGCCGCCGAGCCAACCGGCGATGGCCGCCTGTCCATCCATCTTGATTCTGGGACGAGCATTATCGCAAGTCGTTCCGGGACACGGGCCTTTAAAGACTATACCAGATGATTGTCTGCTAATTCCGGGCGATCCGGCTAACTTGGGCCACTGACCTTCCACACATCTTGAAGGGGCCCCTACTCATCCTCCAGTGCAACCAGGATCTCACCTTCCGGCACTTGCGCGCCGACCTCGACCCCGACCGTCTCGACCAGGCCATCGCGCGGCGCGGCCAGCGCGTGTTCCATCTTCATGGCTTCCATGACCGCCAGCACATCGCCCTTGGCCACTGTGTCACCGGCTTTCACATTGACCGCGATCACCTTGCCCGGCATCGGCGCTTTGACAGCATTGCCGCCGGCCAGGGCTTCGGCCTCGGCTTCAAAGTCCGGGACTTCGACCAGGACGCTGTCGCCACCCGTTGTGACCGCATAGCGGCGCGGTGACAGGTCGGTCAGCAGCGGCATGGAAGTGTCTTCCGGCACGTCATGCTCGCTCGGGTCGAACCAGTCAGCATCCTCACCGACGGCAACCGCGGTCTTGAGCACTGGCACAGCATTCATCCGCCAGCCATCCTTCACGGTCCAGGGCGTGTCGCCGCTCTCGCCGAGCAGGACATCACACACCGCCATGACCGAGGCATGTTGATGGGCGCCGGGCGGCTGGCTCAGCGCCTCGCCCTGTTCCGCAATCCAGTTGACATGATGGACCCCAACAATGAACGCATCAGCCATGGCGCAGCGGCGCAGGAAGCCAATATTTCCCGGTACACCGACCAGTTGCAAATGCGCTAATGTGTCGATCAGGCGGTCATTCGCCATCTCGCGATCCTCGCCCCAGACGACAAGTTTCGCGATCATGGAATCATAGACGGCCGGCACACGGTCGCCGCTTTCAAAGCCGGCCTCCCAGCGGATCCAGTCCGCGTCCGGATCGGCCAGCATGCCGAATTCCTCGATCAGACCGGCGCCCGGGCGGAAGCCATCGGCGGGGTCTTCGGCACAGATGCGGGCCTCAATCGAATGGCCGAGCAATTGGATCTCATCCTGTTTGACCGGCAGTTTCTCGCCGCTGGCAACGCGCAATTGCCATTCGACCAGATCGGTGCCGGTGACCATTTCCGTCACCGGATGTTCGACCTGAAGCCGCGTGTTCATTTCCAGGAACCAGAACGTGTCGAGTGCCAGTGGTTTGGCGCCATCGACGATGAACTCGACCGTACCAGCGCCTTCATAGCCGACCGCCTGCGCCAGTTGCACCGCGGCGCCGCACATGGCCGCCCGGACCTCTTCCGGCATGCCGGGGGCCGGGGCTTCTTCGATGACTTTCTGGCGGCGGCGCTGCAGCGAGCAATCGCGCTCGAACAGATGGACCGCCTGGCCATGGCTGTCGCCGAACACCTGAACCTCAATATGGCGCGGCTGCTCGACCAGTTTTTCCAACATGACACGGCCATCGCCAAAGGCGGACTCGGCTTCGCGCACGGCGCTTTCCAGCTCACCGGCCAGCTCACCGGCTTTCGAGACCAGACGGATGCCGCGTCCGCCGCCGCCTGCCACGGCCTTGATCAGAAGCGGGAAGCCAATCCGTTCAGCCTCCTTGGCCAGGGTCTTGGCGTCTTGCGCCTCGCCGCGATAGCCAGGGAGAACGGGCACCCCGGCCTCTTCCGCAATCGCCTTGGCGCGGTCTTTCAGGCCCATGGATTCGATCGTGTCCGGTTTCGGGCCAACCCAGATCAGGCCGGCTTCGATCACCGCGCGGGCAAAGCCAGCATTTTCCGACAGGAAGCCATACCCGGGATGGATGGCCTCGACCCCTGCCTGTTTGGCGGCCTCGATCAGGCGGGCCCCGTCGAGATAGCTTGTCGTCGCCGCAGACGCGCCGATCCAGATGGCTTCATCGGCCTCGCGCACATGTTTGGCTTGCGCGTCAGCGTCAGAATAGACCGCCACATTGCGGATGCCGAGGGCCCGGCATGTGCGCATGATACGACAGGCGATTTCGCCGCGATTGGCAATCAGAAGCGATGAGATCATGGGTCCGCCCTCAATAGTCTGTCGGGGGTCTGACTGGTCATTTAGCCTTGCCCCATCTTCCTTTTACCGCCTAAGCTAATGCTTCGAAAAGAGTAAGGGGAAAACGTATGGCTTACGCATCTGGAATCCGTCTCAGCAGTCTGGCTGGCCTCGTGGGCGCTGGCGTCGGCGGCTATATTGGCTATACGCAGGCCGCCAATGTCAGTGATCTGACGCCGGTGACAGGCGCGCTGATCCTGGGCGGCGTCGGTCTGGTGGCGGGCAGCGCCGGCGCCTTTATCCTGAAATCGCTGATGCAATTCCTGATCTATGCCATCATGCTCGGCGTCGTCATTTTCGTGTTCCAGAATCAGATCGAATCGATGACCGGAATCAACCCGGTTGACGCCTCGCTCTCCTTTCTCAGGGGACTGGGATTGCCCGTCGGGGCGATTCCCGGGGTCGAATAGGGCCTAGTCCGCCCAATCCGGCTTGCGCTTTTCGAGGAAGGCGGACAGCCCTTCCTTGCCTTCCTCACTGACTCGGCGCGCGGCGATCCTCTTGGCTGTTTCCCGACTGAGCGCCGCACTGAACGGTTCGCCGGTAAAATCGAGCACCAGATTCTTGGCATCCCGGATCGCCCCGGGCGCTGCCCCCATAGCGAGGCTGGCAATATGCTCCTCCATACCGCTCAACCCGTCGAGATCATCGACGACATATTGGACGAGGCCAATCCGCTCGGCATAGTCAGCATCAAAGCCCTCCGCGGTCACAAACAGCGCCTTGGCCCAGCGTGGTCCGATCGCGTTGATGACGAAGGGCGAGATGGTCGCGGGAGTCAGGCCGAGCCGGACTTCGCTGAACTTGAATTTCGTGCCTTTGACCGCGACCGCGATGTCGCACGCTGCGACGAGTCCGGCGCCGCCGCCCATCGCCGCGCCCTGGACCAGCGCCACCGTCATTTGTGGCAGCTCCGCAAGCTTGCGCAGCATTTCCGCCAGCGCCATGGCATCCTGCTCATTGTCCTCGCGGGTCCAATGCTGGGCCGCTTTCATCCATTCCAGATCCGCCCCGGCCGAGAAGCTCTTGCCGGCCCCGCGCAGGATCACCATGCGCAGCGTATCCTGCTCTCCCAGCGTCTCGAGCGCATCAGTCAGCTCCTCGATCACCTGGCTGTTAAAGGCATTATGCCGATCCGGCCGGTTCAGGGTCAGGATCGCTATGCCGTCTCTTGTGGCGTCAAGTTGGATGGTTTCGTATTCGGCCAATCTTCAGCCCTTTCCTCGGAGACTCTGCGATAATGGCTGTCCCGACGCAGCGCCGGTTTTTCAACCCACCACCATAATAGATAACTCAGCGCAAACACCAATATGGTGGATACCGTAAGTCCGCCGGCAAAGCCCAGCGTCGAGAATACGCCGCCAGCAACCAGGCCCTGCACGACCGGGAAGTGGGCGATATAGACGCCATAGCTGACATCGCCCCAACGCGCTGCATTAAGGGCGGGGCCAGGCATGAAAGCGGCGCCGGCAATCAGCCCGAACAGTCCCAGCACACGCAGCGCATCCAGCTGAGGCACCAGGAGCGACAGGGTCAGACTGACCGCGCCGATAAGCAACATGACGCGGGAATGCGCCTGCAGCTTGGGCCACAAGCGCCACATCACCATGCCGGCGGCGAAATACATCATCTGTCCGGGCAATTGTCTGGCCACTTGTTCACTCAACGGATGCCCGGTCGCGAACACTGCCTCGCGCCAGGCGAAGGCGGCGAGCACAAGCGCCGCGATCGCCAGCCACCAGGTCCGGCCCAGCCGGGTCAGCACCCAGGCCAGAATGGGCACGATCAGATAGAACATAACTTCGATTTTCAACGTCCAGAGCGCGCCATTCACAATCGGCAAGCGCTGGGACTCGAACAGGCCAGGAAGCTCAGGCTGCAGGAAATTCAGAAAGACCAGATTGGTCCCGACATAGCCCGCAATCTCGCCTAACGCGCCAGGCCGGCCAAAGGTCACGGCCAGACTGATCAAAGCTGGGATCAGAATGATCATGGCATAAGCCGGATACAAACGCCGGACCCGCTTTCCGGCATAATCTGCCAGCCCGCGAGACCGGGTCCAGGAGCCATAAACCAGCGCGCCAGAAATGATGAAAAACCCTTGAATGGCTAGCTCGGCCAGGAGCGCCAACGCGTCCTCAATCGATGTGTCTGCCTGATATCCGGACAGCACAGCAGCATGGTACAAGAATACCATGCTGGCGAGCCCTAAACGCAAGGCGTCGAACCGGTTCAAACTTGTCCCCATGCCCCACTTTAAGCGGTCACGCAGACCAGAACAAGCAACAAAAAGAAACGCCTGCAGGGGAAAGCAGGCGTTTCTCGGAGCGCGATCGAACAGTCGCGTTAAGTTGTTCGATCTTTTTTGTGTTTGCCGTCTTTCGACTTGGCTTTCTTCATTGCTCCTTCGAATTCGGCGAGGGAGAGCTCACCGTCATCACCCGCGAGTTTGGCGAACTTTTCGCTCGCTTTTTCCGCGGATACTTTGCCGTCTGCCGTCTTGTAGGCGACATATTCGGCTTGCGTGATCATGCCGCTGGCATCAGCGTCGATCTTGTTGAAGTAGTCAGCCGGTGACCCGGCATGGGCGACAGCCAACGCACTAGCTGCAAAAAGCCCTGCAACACCGGTTACAAGTTTGAGTTTCATGTGAAGTCCCTCCCTGGAACAGTTGAATTCAGCGCCCTTGGAGGAGGCGCGTTACATTCGTAACAAGATAACGTGTTACATTTGTAGTTACAGATTGTTAATGATGGCCGTTAATCGAGAAGAAAACGCTACTTTGAGCAGCGAAAATCACTCCCAAAACAGCCTCTGATAAAGTCCGCTTTGAATGAAAACGGAGACACTGCCAAGGAAGCGGCTGGAACGATTTCAAGGCGCTTACCCTTCCCTCTCTTGATTGTTTTCTCGGCGATGAATTCGATAAAATTCGTAAGAAAATCGACTGTTCTGGGATATCAATTTTTATCGCGGCACGCGTAAGAACCGTGGCGATAGAAGTCGCTATCAATAGGTCGGGGACATGATTACGAAACGTAAAATGAAGGCAGTTTCTGCTTTCGTGCTCGCTGCATCATTGGCAGGCTGTGGTGCGAGTGACGGTGCTGGAAGCCTACCTGGAAGTGGCACGCCGGGGACGCCTGGCAGCGGGACGCCTCCACCCTCAACACCGCCAGCAGAGTCTGTGAGCTTCGTCAACGATGACATGGAAGCCAACCGGTTTCTCGCAAAAGCCGGCTGGGGCGGATCTCAAGCGGACTTCGACGCGCTGATAAACACGGATGCTGAAGACTGGGTGGCGGCAGAGATGGCGAAATCGGCCACCTTTACGCTCACGGATGTGTTGGCATTACCGCGCGACTCAAATGGCAACGCGCCGTTCAATCAGACAACGTATCTCTATTGGGATCATATCGTCACCGCCGACGATGAGCTGCGCCAGCGCATGGCGTTTGCGCTGTCTCAAATCTTCGTTTACTCGGATATCTCCAATCAATCTCGGCAAGACCGACGGGCTTATTATCAAGACATTTTGATCCGCAATGCCTTCGGTAATTATCGCGACTTGATAGACGAAATCACCTATTCCCCAGCAATGGCGGTTTGGCTGACCTATTGGCGAAATCGCAAAGGAGATGAGCGCACCGGGCGGATGCCCGATGAAAACTACGCGCGCGAAATCTTACAATTGTTCTCGATCGGTGTTGTCGAGTTGAACATGGATGGGTCGCCGCGCCTCGATGCTCAGGGGCGTGAGATCGAAACCTACAACAATGATGACATTGTCGGCCTAGCGAAGGTCTTCACCGGGCTCACGGGAAAAGGGGAAACCTTTTGGCGCTCGGATGACGATGCCGATTACAACCCCTTGGTGATGTACGACGATCAACACTCGCCTTTGGAGAAGACATTCCTGGGCACCAGTATCCCAGCGGGAACGCCTGGCGAGGAATCGATCGATTTGGCTCTGGACGCGATTTTTGAGCATCCGAATGTCGCGCCGTTCATCGCGCGTCAGCTGATCCAAAGATTTACCGCTTCCAGCCCGTCCCCGGATTACATTGAGCGTGTGGCTATGGCGTTTGAGACTGGCTCATTTACGGGCCCCAATGGGACGCAGTTCGGCACAACGGGACGCGGCGACCTCTCCGCAACGCTCGCTGCAGTTTTGCTCGACGAAACCGTCTTCGCTGAAGATTCGACCGCGCCTGGATTGACGCAAACGGGTAAAATTCGCGAACCCATTCTTCGGTTTATGCATTGGGTCAACGCATTTGATGTTCAGAACATCGATGCTGAAAATGAGAATCGGCTTCGGACCACATTTGATCCGGTCACAGGTCTGGGACAGCATCCATTCCGCGCGCCATCTGTATTTAACTTCTATCGTCCAGGTTATATTGCGCCTGGCACGTTGAGCGGCGAGGCAGGTCTCACGACCCCGGAACTTCAAATCGTCAACGACAGTTCAGCCATTGGCTATTTCAATTTCATGACCGATTTTGCGTTCGATCGCGGCTTCCAGCGCAATGGCGATGTGCGCACCTATGTCGCTGATTACTCGGATGAAATCCTGCTCGTTGACGACCTGCCGGCCCTCGTCGAGCATCTCGATAATCTCCTCACAAGCGGACGCATGCCTGATGAAGAGCGCGCGAGTATCGTGAATGTGCTTGAGGCGCTTCCGATCAATACGAGCACACCTGAGCGGGAAGATACGGATCGACTGCAAATCGTTCAGACCGCGGTCTCTCTGGTTTTGAATTCACCGTCTTTCACGGTCGCTTGGTAACGGATCGGAGCGTAAAATGGCTTTTCTTTCTCGCAGACATTTTCTGAGCGGCGCTGGCGCTTTGGGGTTTGCCTCCGGTATGGGTGCCTTGTCGAGTGTCACGGCTGGCAAGTCCTGGGCGGCGAATGTTTCAGGATACAAGGCGCTGGTTTGTATCTTTCTCAAAGGGGGTATGGATCACGCAGATACGGTACTGCCATACGATCAGGCCTCATACGATCAACTTGCAACCGTTCGCGAGGGATTGTTCAACTCCTACAATGTGACGGACGCGACTTCGAGCCGCAATCGCACGAATCTGTTGCGGTTGAACCCGGCCAATTCAGGCGTGCTTGGTGGTCGCCAACTGGCTTTGCCACAGGAATTGTCGCCCTTGCATACAATGTTCGAAGGCGGCGACCTGGCCATCCTGGGCAATGTTGGACCACTGCTAGAGCCAACGTTAAGAAGCCAAATTGAAGCCAATACCGCAATCCTGCCAGCGCGTTTGTTCTCTCACAATGACCAGCAGTCCACATGGATGGCGTTTGGCGTCGAAGGTCAGCGTCGCGGCTGGGGCGGGCTGTTCGCCGACGCTGTGCTGGCATCATCGCCAAGCGCGGACCCCGCATTCACCAGCATCTCTGCGACATCAAATGATGTCTTTCTGTCGGGCAATGTCGCGACGCCATTTCGCGTCAGCTCCAATGGTGCGGCTAGCCCGACGCTTGTAAATCAACGTAACTATCTTGGCTTCGCGAGCGAGGATGATGAGGCGCGCGCCAGAATTCGCGAACATCTCTCCCGCACGAATTTTGGAGATGGAAACATTTTCGCCCAGGACGTTCGCGATTCATCCGGAAGGGCCATCGACACTTCAGAGCGATTGCTCACCGCGCGGGAAAATCAAGGTCCATTTGCAACGGAATTTGGGAACGATAATTTCGGACGACAGATGAAGTCTGTCGCTGAAACGATCAAGATTCAAACCTACCTCAACGCCCCGCGTCAGATTTTTTATGTTAGCAGCGGCAACTTTGATACACATAACAATCAAGCCAATATGATTGGCGGTCCGCATGCTGGTTTTGCTAATGCCATCGCGTCGTTCAAAGCGGCCATGCAAGAAATCGGACAGTGGAACAATGTCGCTGTATTTACGATGTCTGATTTCGGTCGGACATTGATCGACAATGGTGACGGCACCGACCATGGATGGGGAGGACATCACTTCATCGCTGGCGGACAGGTCAATGGCAATCGTCTTTATGGCGAATTCCCAACCGCGGAACCGGATTCTGGCTCGTACACGCCAAGCCGTGGACGCTTGATTCCGACCACGTCGGTCGAGCAGTATGCCGCCACCTTAGGACGTTGGTTCGGGCTCTCCAACTCAGAATTGGCGACCGCCTTGCCCAACCTTGGCAATTTCAACCAAAGTGATCTCGCATTTATGCGATAATTTCAGCCTGTGCGTCAGCGGCTACGACGCGGATTTCAACTAAAGTGGCCTAGACGCGAATGACGTCGCTTATTCGTTTGAGATGTTGCTTTTGTCTCGCTTGACGCCCATGGCGAGTGTTTTGGTTGCGCTCGCTCTGGCGTCAGCCGTTCGATTTCCAAAAAAAAGGGGCCCGCCGAAGCGGGCCCGATCAGAACAGGAAAAGGCTGCCCCGATGGGGCTACATCTCGGTGTCGTCGCTGGCCTCTTCCGTTTTGGCGTCCATCGCTGCTTCCATCTCGGCTTCCGAAATCATGCCGCTGGCATCAGCGTCGATTTCGATGAACTTGATCAGGGCATCCGCAGCCGACATTTCGCCGGAAGCGGTTTTCCAGGTCACGAATTCGGTTTCAGAAACAAAGCCGTCCGCGTTCACGTCG
>JBCCZH010000092.1:0-9701 GCA_039188075.1 Pseudomonadota bacterium | reverse complement strand
GCCTGTATCATGCAGGTCTTCAACCATCAGACCCATCATCGTGGCCAGGTGCATGCAATGCTAACAGCGGCGGGGACCATACCGGACGATACCGACATCCCGTTCATGCCTGAGTCTTATCTGTAATCAGACGCCGAGCACGTCGCTCATATCATACAGCCCGGGCGATTGTTGCGCCGCCCATTCCGCGGCCTTGATCGCGCCATGAGCGAAGACAGCTCGGTCAAGCGCGGTGTGGCGCAGCGACAAAACCTCCATCTCAGACCCGATCGTCACTTCGTGATCGCCAATCACGCCGCCGGTGCGGCGAACGGAAAAGCCGATCTCGCCAGGCCCGCGTTTGGCATCCGGGCCGTCATAAGGCGCGATCCGGAGCTCGCTCAGCGCCTTGCCTCGCCCCTGCGCGGCCGCTTCACCCAGCATCAAGGCCGTGCCCGACGGCGCGTCGACTTTGTGCTTGTGATGCGTTTCAGAAATTTCAATGTCCCAGTCTTCCCCTAGCCGCGCGGCCGCTTGCCGGACCAGCGCCTCAAGCAAATTTACCCCGAGCGAGAAATTCCCTGCCTTCACAATGGCGAGCTCAGACGCCGCATGGGCGATATCCTGTTCCTGCGCGCTCGTGAAACCAGTGGTGCCGATCACAGCGGCACGAACCCCCTGCTCCGGCAGAACTTTCAAAACACTCAAGGTCGCTTGCGGCACCGTGAAATCCAGCCACGCCGCTGCGCCAGCCGTCGCCTGCTGGAGATTATCGGTCGCCATAACTCCAATCGGTTCGCGGCCTGCCAACCGACCGACATCCTGACCGAGTGCCTCCGCGCCAGGAGCTTCGGAGCCGCCGCTGATGGTGTGGCCGGACGCCAGGGCGGCAGACGCCAATTGGCGCCCCATTCGGCCGGCACAGCCGGCAATTGCAAGTTTCAATCGCATGGTCATGACCGCCTTATACAGAGCTTCGCGCGCCTGGCCACTAGGCAGCATGGTCCGCCGCTGCTAAGGCCGCCCGCATGTATCAGATCTCTGCCAAAGGCCCACGCGCGGCCATCGAAACGGCCTGGGATGTCCTGGCCTGGACCGACCCGTCGCCAGCGGAAGCGGTGGACGCCAAGGAAGACACTCGGCTGACCTGGCGCCTCGATGCCTATGCTGAGACCCTGGACGATGCTGAAGCCAGCGCGGCGTTGATCCGTGAGGCATCGCCAGAGCTTAATCCCGTCGTCGAAGCCTTGCCGGATCGCGACTGGGTGACCCTGTCCTTGGAAGGATTGCCGCCGGTCCACGCGGGCCGTTTCATCGTCGCCGGCAGTCATGCGCTGACCCGGACCTCGCCCGGCAAAACGGATATTCTGATCGAAGCCGGCCCGGCCTTTGGCACAGGTCATCACGGGACGACTCTGGGATGCTTGCTCGGCTATGAACACGTGTTGAAAGGCGGGGTTCCAGGCAAGGTTCTGGATGTCGGAACCGGCTCCGGTGTCCTGGCCATCGCTGCCATCAAGACCGGTGCGGAGCGCGCCATCGGGACGGAGATCGATGCCCAAAGCGTCACTGTGGCGAATGAAAACGCGAGCAAAAACAATGTATCAGAAGCGTTTAAGACCTATCAAACGCGCGGCGCCACAAATCGGATTATCCAATCTGCGGCGCCGTATGATTTGATTTTTGCCAACATTCTGGCCCGCCCTCTGACCCGATTGGCACCAAGTCTGGTGCCGTTGATCGTACCGGGCGGCCATATCATCCTGTCAGGTCTGCTGACCCGACAGGAACCATTGGTGCGTGCCGCTTATACAGGCCGAGGCCTGGCCCTGGTCAAACGCATCCGCAAGGATGGCTGGTCGACCCTGGTTCTGCGACGCGCTGTGTCTGCCTAGTGGGCGATCCGGCGTGCGTGACGCGCGGTGCGCTGAGTCAGCAGACGCGGCCGAGATGCCTCGACAGCGGCATCGCTCTTGGTGATGGCGACTTTGTTCGTAGGGGCAATTTCCTGAACGTTCTCTGACGTCGTCGGAAAGAAGGCTTGAAGGCCGGTATACCCGCGCATGATGTTCAAGGATTTCATTTTTTCTATTCCTGGGAGGTTATTTTATTGTTGTGCCGCGTAGATAGGCGCAAAGGGTTGCAAAACAATATACAGAAACAGAAATAAGCATGATTTTCTGCATGTCTCACTTTCATCTTTGCACGCATCCGCGTTCGGCACTAACTAAGCCTCATGAAACAGAATTTTGACGTCAAAGGCGGGCCTCAAATCGGTCGCGCAAATGTGCCCCAACTTCGATCGAAACTTGCGGAAACTGGACTGGATGGGTTTTACGTCCCGCACGAGGATGAATATCAGAACGAATACCTGCCAGACGCCAATGAGCGTCTCGCCTGGGTCAGTGGGTTCACCGGATCTTTCGGATCGGCCCTGATCATGTCCGCCCGCGCCGCGATTTTTGTCGATGGCCGATACACGATCCAGGCTGTTGAACAGACCGACCCGGATCTGTTTGAGCGGGTCGCTGTCCCCGATCCCGGCGCCTTTGGCTGGATCGCCACGCAGGACTTTTCCGGTCAACGCATCGGGTATGATCCCGCCTTGATGACTCCGAATGATGTTCAGGCGTTCGAGACGGCCGCCAAGAAAGCAGGCGCGACCATTATTGCTGTCACGACAAACCCGATTGATGCGGCCTGGCAGGATCGCCCAGCCCAGCCCCAAGCGCCCGTCATTCCACACAATCTGGAGCATGCGGGTCAGTCTTCCGAGGACAAGCGTCGCGAGATTGCAGCCGGGCTCGATGAAGCGGGCGCCGATGGCGTGGTGATCACCGCACCGGCCAGCATTGCCTGGTTGTTCAATATTCGCGGCGGTGATGTCGCCTGCTCGCCATTGCCGCTCGCACGTGCCGTATTGCGGTCAGATGCCAGCGCCACCCTGTTCCTCGATCCGGTCAAGGAAACACCCGGCTTGCGCGAACATCTCGGCAATCAGGTGACTCTGGCGCCATTGGACTCACTGGACGCAGAATTGGACGCCTTGTCGGGGCAGACGATCAGTCTCGATCCTGCGCTCGCCTCAGCCTGGTTCTTTCAGAAACTCGACGCTGCAGGCGCCACCATTCTTCGCGCTCAGGATCCGGTCCTGCTGCCCAAAGCCTGCAAGAATGCGACGGAACTGGCCGGCACTTCCGCGGCGCATAGGCGCGATGGTGCCGCCGTCACACGCTTCCTGCACTGGCTCGATACCGAGGCGCAGTCAGGCGAATACACGGAAATTGATGCGGCGCTGAAACTGCTCGATTTCCGTCTGGTTGATGAGCAAATGAAGGACATGTCGTTCGAGACGATTTCGGGTGCGGGTCCAAACGGTGCGCTGCCACATTATCGCGTATCATCCGCCTCGAACCGATCGCTGGAACGCGGCACCCTTTATCTGGTCGATAGTGGCGGCCAGTATCCAGATGGCACAACAGACATTACGCGCACGGTACCGATTGGCACGCCCAGCGAAGACATGCGCCGGCACTACACTCTCGTCCTCAAAGGCCATATCGCGATGGACCGGGTACGGTTCCCGGAAGGGACGACCGGCACGCATCTCGACATTCTGGCGCGACATGCCTTGTGGATGGCGGGCCTCGATTATGATCATGGCACTGGTCACGGTGTCGGGGTCTATCTCGGCGTGCATGAAGGGCCACAGCGGATTGCCAAGGCCTGGAATGCGACCCCGCTCCAGCCTGGCATGATCGTCTCGAACGAGCCCGGCTTCTATCAGGAAGGTGCATACGGCATTCGCATCGAGAATCTGCAATACGTCACCCCGGCCGAACCGATTGAAGGCGGGGATCGCGACATGCTGGGCTTTGAGTGTGTCACCTTCGCGCCCTTGGCGCGGGACCTGATCGATACAGACTTGCTGACATCAGATGAACGTGACTGGGTGGATGATTATCACCAGCGCGTCCTGAGCGAAATTGGCGATCTGGTCGATGGCGAGGCGTCTGACTGGCTAAAGGCGGCCTGCGCCGCGCTCTAGAGCCCGCTGATCAGGTCAATCCACTCCGCTTCGGTCATCACGGTGACGCCGAGATCCTGTGCCTTTTTCAGTTTCGATCCGGCGCCGGGCCCGGCGACCAGAATATCGGTACGGCCCGAGACAGAGCCTGACACTTTGGCGCCGAGTGATGTGGCGCGGGCCTTGGCTTCGTCCCGTGTCATCGCCTCCAGCGTGCCGGTAAACACCACCGTCTTGCCGGCCACGGGGCTCTCGCTGGCGGGCGCTTCGCCATCCAGTACGGTGATTTCGGCCAGCAAGTCCCGAATCATATCCTGATTGTGCGCTTCGCTGGCAAATGTGGTCAGCGCGCCGACGGCGGCCCCGCCAATACCATCAATCGAGGTCAGCATCTGTTCCGCCTCACCGCCCGGATCGTCACGCGCTTGCTCAACCGCGGTCCAGAACGCCTCCCATTGCACAAATGTGCGGGAGAACAGGTCGGAAGTGGTCTGACCGACATGCCGAATGCCGAGCCCGTTCAACAAACGCGCAAAGGGCGCATTGCGGCGTTCATCTATCGCCGCCAGTAGTTTCTGCGCTGAGACCTCGCCAAATCCTTCCCAGGTTTCGAGCGGATCGAATCCGGCGGCGGCAATCCTGTCCGGGATCTGGAAAATATTCTGCGGCGCTGAAATCACACCGCGCTCATAGAAGAGTTCAATCTGCTTGGCGCCCAGACCGTCTATGTCGAGCGCCTTGCGCGACACGAAATGTTTCAATCGTTCCTTGACCTGGGCCGGACAGATCAGCCCTCCTGTGCAGCGACGGCGCACATCCTCCTTGCCTTTATCATCAAGCTCCCGAACCGCAGCGGATCCGCATTCCGGACAGACATGCGGCATGACAAAAGGGCCCGCGCGGCCCGCCCGATCCGGATCCAGCACGCGCAGGACCTGCGGAATGACATCGCCCGCACGCTGGATTTCCACCTGATCACCTTCGCGGACATCGAGGCGTTCAATCTCTTCCTCATTGTGCAGCGTCGCATTCGACACCACGACCCCGCCGACCGTGACCGGCTTCAGACGCGCGACGGGCGTCAGAGATCCGGTCCGTCCGACCTGGATATCAATCGCTTCCAGCGTCGTGATCGCTTTCTCGGCTGGGAATTTGTGGGCAATCGCCCAGCGCGGGAAGCGGCTGACCTGGCCCAAGCGCTGCTGCCAATCCAGCCGGTCGACCTTGTAGACCACGCCGTCAATATCATAGCCGAGATCAGCCCGCGTCTCGACCATGCCGCGATAAGCGGTCAGCAGCCCGTCTACCGTTTCGTGTGGGTGAAACAGGGTGTTCGTCTGAAAGCCCCAGGCCGCGAGCTTCTGAACCGCCTCAAACTGCGTCTCGGCAAAGGGTGCGGAATGCTCCCCCCAGGCATAGGCGTAGAATTTCAGGGGACGTTGCGCGGTAATGCCCGGATCTTTTTGGCGCAAGCCGCCCGCTGCTGCATTGCGCGGGTTCATGTAGAGCTTGCGCCCTGCCTCGGCTTCTTTTGCGTTCAACGCGGCAAAGTCGGCATCAGACATATAGACTTCGCCGCGAATTTCGATGCGATCGGGCCATCCTGTTCCCGCCAACTCAGTCGGGACATCATCCAGCGTTCGGGCATTGGCGGTCACATCTTCCCCGACGCGACCGTCGCCGCGTGTAGCCGCCTTGATCAATCGTCCGTTTTCATAGGTCAGGCTGAGGGACAGGCCGTCAATTTTCGGCTCTGCCGTGATCACCAATTCTTCGTCTGCGGCCAGACCCAGAAAGCGGCGAATGCGATCCGCAAAATCCTGAACGTCCTCGTCCGAGAACGCATTGTCGAGCGATAACATGGGCACGCCATGCTCAATCTTGCCGAAGCCATCATTGATCACCGCGCCGACACGATCGCTGGGACTATCAGATCGTTTCAGGTGTGGAAACCGTTCCTCAATCTCGAGATTTCGGCGGCGCAGCTGATCATATTCCGCGTCCGTCAAATGCGGATCATCGTCGCCATAATAGCTGGCATCCGCGAGTTTCAGTTCGGTCACGAGCCGTGCCAGTTCCTTGCGCGCCTGGTCTTCGGTCAGTGCGTCTACCGCAATGTCTGCATTCATGCCGCCTCCAGCAATTTCAATGCGGCGGCGCGCGCCTCATTGGTGATGCTGGAGCCTGACAACATTCGAGCGATTTCTTCAAGTCGTTGACCGTCATCTAATTGTGCAACCTGGCTGGTAATCCGCCCTTTTGCATCAGCGTCTTTCAGAACCCGCCATTGGCGATCCGCGGCCGACGCGACCTGCGGACTGTGCGTTACGGCAAACACCTGGCGATCACCAGACAAGCGTGCGAGCCGCTCGCCAATTGCCGCGGCTACAGCGCCGCCTACCCCCTGATCGGCTTCATCAAAGATCAGCGTGCAGGCCTGACCGGTTTGACTGAGCGCACATTTCAAGGCCAACGAAAAACGCGCCAACTCACCGCCAGAGGCAATGGCTTTTAACGGCCCGAAGCCAGCACCCGGATTGGTTTCGACTTCGAACGTGGCCCGTTCCAGACCTTTCGCCCCGCTCTCATCGGCTTCGATTGGAGCGAACATTACTTTGACCTGGACGCGACCAAGATGCAGCGGCTCGAGTTCTCCGTGAATCGCAGCTTCAAGGGTTGCCGCTTGCTTGTGGCGCTGCTTGCTCAGCTTTTCTGCGGTTTTGCGCCAGGCGGCTTCCGCATCGCGTTCCTGGGTCCGCGCCGCTTCCAAAGCCTCGGAGTCTGAATTGCAGAGCGCCAATTCGCTTTCATACCGCGCCAGCGTATCCGCCAGGAGCTCTGGCAAGCAGTCATACTTTCGGGCCGCTGCCCGTAGCGCGAAGAGACGAGCTTCTACGCCTTCCAGGCGCGAAGAATCATGTTCGGCAAAACGCGACAGGGTTTCGACCGCGGTATTGGCCTCTGCCAGCTCGATCAGCGTGCGTTCCAGCGCCTCTGACGCCGTTCCGGCCACCTCGCCGACTCCGGACTCCAGGGTCTCCAATCCAGGCACCCTGACGACGCGATCGACCGCCTTGGCCGATTTCATCAGCGCGGTCTCCAGTTTCGGGTCGCGTAAAGCAGTAGCGGCTTCTTCAATCGCTTCGCTGATCCGTTCAGATTGCAGGAGCGCCGTGCGCTGGGTCGACAAGCTTTCCAACTCCCCGCCCTGAACCGACAGCTTTGACAGGTCTTCGACGGCATAAGTCAGCCATTCCTGGTGCTCTTTCGCCTTCTGCACCGTGTCTTCCAGTGCCTGTCGGTCGGCGCGTTTCTGTTCGAACGCACGCCACAGGGACCCGCATTTTGTGACCGACGCCTCGAGCCCGGCAAACGCATCCAGCAGATCCAGATGCGTGGAGGGGCGCATCAGGCCGGAGGCCGCATGCTGACCGTGAATCTCGACCAGCCGCTCACCCAGCTCCGCCAAAATGGCGGCAGCGACAGGTTGGCCATTGATGAAAGCGCGCGATGGTCCGGAGACCGGCACGGTTCGGCGCAAGAGGAGGGTCGCGTCAGTGTCATAGTCCAAATCATGCGCTTGCAAGACCGACCAGGCGGCGTGATCCGCAGGCAAAGCGAATTCGGCGGTTATACTGGCCTGTTCGGCGCCCGCCCGCACCTGTTTGCGATTGGCAGGGCCGCCCAACACCAGGCTGATCGCATCGAGTATGATTGATTTGCCCGCGCCCGTTTCACCCGTCAGCGCGGTAAAGCCTGAGGCCGCCTCCAATTGAAGTCGGTCAATCAGAACAAAGGATTGGATCGAGAGTGCATACAACATGCCCCCTCATACAATAAGAACAAAATGAGAACAAGCGCTAATTGCCGCCCGGAATCAATCGCTGCAGCCAGGACCGTTTTTGCTGCTCGGACGCGCCTTCTGGATCAAGACCCTGGCCACTGAGCAAACGATAGGAATAGCGATACCAGACCGTCTCAGGGTAATTGTAGCCAAGCACAGACCCGGCGGCGAGCGCTTCCTGTTTCAGCCCCATGGATAGGTAGACTTCAACGAGACGATGCAACGCCTCCGGCGCGTGGCTGGTTGTATCATAGTCCTTGACCACGGTCCGGAACCGGTTGATCGCCGACAGATGCTGATTTCGGCGCAGGTACCAGCGCCCAATTTCCATTTCCTTGCCGGCCAATTGATCCTGAACCATGTCCAGCTTCACGGTCGCGTCACGGGCATAGTCCGTATCTGGATAGCGCCGCACGACATCGAGCAAGGCATCACGCGCCAGTTCCGTCGTCTTCTGGTCGCGGCCAACATCCATGATCTGGTCAAAATGGCTGACCGCAATCAGATAATAGGCATAGGAGGCGCCCTGCCCGGCAGGGTTCAGCGACAGATATCTTTGCGCCGTGCCGACCGCTTCATCATACTTCCGTGATTCGTAGGCCGCAAAGGCCGACATCAGAGAGGAGCGACGCGCCCATTCCGAATACGGGTGTTGGCGTTCGACTTCATTGAACAGCAAGATCGCCTGATCGTAGTCACGCTTGTCCATTTCATCAGTCGCGCGCGCATAGAGCTGCTCCACGGGCCGCTCGACATAAGCGAGTTCCTGGCGGCGATTGGAGTTCTGGCAGGCTGTCAGCACCAGGGCTGCAGCGGAGGTCACGAGGAAGAGCTGGTGAACTTTACGCATGATTTTGGGCTACCGTGTCGTCTATCGGGGCAGTTTCCCCAGGCCGACGCCTTTGTAAAGTCCGGGACTGTTTCATGGCAACTGATCAATGTGAGTTTAACGGACTTGTCATCAAGCGACTCTGATCTAATTCTTTATCTAATATGGTAGGTGCTATTCCGCACCGCCGTGCGAGGATGTCATGACAGACCTTGAAAACACCACTCTGACCGCCAGCGAAGTTGATCGACTTGTCGGCGATCGTATTCGCCGCCGTCGCATTCTGATGGGGCTGACCCAGGACCAATTGGGCGAGTCGCTCGGCATCTCGTATCAGCAGATCCAGAAGTATGAAACAGGCGCCAACCGCGTCAGTGCCGGACGTCTCTATCTCATCGCCAATCGCCTGGATGTTTCCCCCGGCTGGTTCTTCGACCCGGTCAAATCAGACGCGTCCAGCGATGATTTTGACGAGCTGGGGTCCTCACGCCTTTTGATGGAATTCGTGCGCAGTTTCGCGCGGATCAAGGATGAACGTCTCAAATCGGTTCTGGTCTCACTGGTGCGGGCAATGGCCGACGAAGATGAAGGCGCCATCGAGCCCCATGCCAATGGCAATGGTGCAATCGCCGACACCCAGACCTATAACGCAATTGATTAAGCCCAATCCTATCAAGGGCTTAGCCCACCCCGATACGTTATAACCTTCTTAAGTATCTGTTTTTATTGATTTTTCACTCTGATGCAGTATTCAGAGTGAATGCACACGCACGACCATTCGCACGCGCACGACCATGATCATCATCATGATCACGGCGCTATGGTCAGCGATAGCGCGGACGGGCGCCGTCGGGTCGCAATTGCGGCTCTTCTGACATTCGGTTTCATGCTGGCAGAGATTGTCGGGGGCGTGATTTCAGGCTCGCTCGCCCTGTTGGCGGATGCCGCCCATATGCTGACAGATGCCGGATCGCTGGGCCTTGCCTGGATCGGATTCAAGCTGGCGGAGCGACCGGCAGATG
>JBCCZH010000091.1:0-9715 GCA_039188075.1 Pseudomonadota bacterium | reverse complement strand
TTCCAGGCCATTGATCGGCGCGCCCAGCCAGGTTTCCAGAAAGCGCCCGATCCGGGCCCGCTCCGGCAGTTTCCGGTTGCCAGTCTGAGAGGGTTGCGTCGTCGCCATAACGGATCTCCTGAAGCATCCAAATTGGATTCAGATAATTAAATGAACATGTTCATTTTTCATATCACGCCGCTCCTGTCAACCAGGTTTGTTGGCGCTCGGCGCGATGATCGACACAAAGGATCAAGCTGATACGATCTGCCAAACGCCACGCGGAGCCAGGCCATGCGCTATCAAATCGATCATTTCGTCTGGGGGACACCCGACCTCGCGCAAGGCTGCGAAGAGATGGCAGACCTGCTGGGTTGCACGCCACTTCCCGGCGGGCAGCACCCCGGCATGGGCACTCAGAATGCTTTGTTGAGCCTGGGTGAGGGCGTCTATCTGGAGATCATTGCGCCAAGTGACGATCCTGGACCAGAAGGCAGTCTCGGACATCGCATCGGCGCCCTCGCCACGCCTGGCCTGATCACCTGGGCCTTGCGCGCTGAAGCGCTGGCGGAGGTCGCGGCACTCAGCGGCACATGCGATCAGGATCTGACCGCGCTCGGCCCGATGCCGACACAAAGAGAAACGCCAGAGGGAGATTTGCTATCCTGGGAATTGCTGTTTCTGGCCGGGCATGGGTTTGGCGGTCTTCTGCCCTTCTTCATTGACTGGCAGGAGACGATCCACCCGTCACGCACCGCGCCCATCACGGCGCAATTTGCCAGCTTTGACCTGGCCAGCCCGAACGCCATAGCCCTCAATCAGACCTTTGAGACCCTGGGGATCGAACAACTGGCGAGGTCCGCAGACACTGCAAGCCTTGAGCTCGAGCTTCAAACCGAAGATCGAACCGTCACCCTGACCAGCACGAATCAGTCGCTCAAATCCTGGATCACCTGAGACGCAGGCCGCTTCAGCGCGGCGCCATCCGGATCGCGCCATCCAGCCGCAAACACTGGCCATTGAAATAGCCATTGCGCGCCAGTTCCATTGCCAGCGACGCGAACTCTTCTGGTTTACCAAGGCGTTTCGGAAACGGCACCGACGCCGCCAGACTGTCGAGCACAGGCTGTGGCGCGCCCAACATGAGCGGCGTCGCAAAAATGCCCGGCATGATCGAGTTCACGCGAATGCCGATATTCATCAAGTCGCGCGCCATGGGCAGAACCAGACCATTCACCCCGGCCTTGGCCGAGCCATAGACGACTTGCCCAATCTGCGCGTCCTGCGCCGCGACCGAGGCGGTCATGGTGATACAGCCGCGTTCGCCATCCTCCATCGGCTCAAGCGCCGACATGCCGAGCGCCGAATGCGATGCAATGCGGAAGGAGGCCACCAGCACACCCGCCACACCGCGGGCATAGGTATCGGTGTCCAGCTTCTTATAGCCGCCGCTTTCCTTGTCATAGGCCAGCGTCTTGCCGCGCGTGGACGCCATGGCGCAATGAACACAGATCCGCTCTTGTCCCTGTGCCGCCCGCGCCGCCTCGAACCCGGCGACCACGGACTCCTCATCGAGAATGTTCACCTTGTGAAACGTGCCGCCAATCGAGCTGGCAACCTCTTGCCCGGCTTCTTCATTGATATCGAAAATCGCCACAGGGACGCCGGCAGCGGCAAAGCCCTCTGCCGTGGCTCGTCCCAAGCCGGATGCGCCGCCAGTAACAATGGCGGGAGTCTCTTTCGAAAGCTGCATCGGATTACTCCGGAACCGCGATGATATGCGCGATCATATGCGTGCCTTCGAACACTGCTGTGTCTTCGACATTAATGCCGTCTTCAACGAAGACAAAATCGAGCACGCGATCATTATCGACATCGCTGTGCAGCATGACCAGGAACTTGCTGCCGACATCGGCCGGATGATCGATGCGGATCGTCACATCCTCATTCTGACCAGCATCAAGATAGGCAAATCCCGAGACCATGTCGCCATTCGGACGTCCATCCATGACCGGATGCAGAACCAGGAAGCCAGGCTTTTCAATCACCACTTCAGGAAAGGTGATGGCCGTGGAATCGGCGCGAAACGCCGACACCGCCGCATCATCGACCCGCACTTCAGAAAAATGCGTGACGCCATCGGTGCGCGTGAGACCTTCCACGACAATCTGGTTCGCCGCTCCATTGCCCATCGTGATTTGCGGCGGCGCGGTTGCCTCCTCTGCCGTCGCGCAGGCGGTTGCGAGGCTGGCAAACAAGGCCGTTGCGGCAATGGTCGGTCTGATCATGATCGTGTTCTCCCTGATATCTTCTCATTCGACCCTAGCTCTCCATCGTGCGGATGTAGAGTCGTATTCTTATTGGTCGCGAGGCTTGCAAGTAGATGCAGCTAATCGCCGCCTTAAGCGATATAGCCAAGCGCATAGGCGCGCATTACAGCACTGACGCGGTCGGACACATCGAGCTTTTCGAAGATTCGCTTCAGCAGCGTGTTGATCGTGTTCACAGAAACTGACATCGCCTCGGCCACTTCGGGATTGCTCTTGCCTCGTGCGATCATGTTAATGGCTTCCAGCTCGCGCCCGGACAGGGTGCGCTCGCGATCAGCAGTTTTGTACATGATATCGAGCAGTTTCAGATACGCTGTCTGCGAAATCGAGTGCAGGACCATCATGTCCATCTCGGTGACGGTGCGGTCTTCATAGGAATGATAGCAAAAATAGCCGTTCCGGAATAAAGGCCCGAAGACCGGCACAACCACACCGGTGCCGAAACTTGCAATATGGTCCCGGAAATAGTGCAATTGCGGTGATCTTGGCTCCAGCAGGCGCTCCATATCGCCCCACAGGAAAGGTTTCGTCGTCCGCACGGATGCGTGCAGGAAGGCATCCAGATAGCCTGGCGCCTGTTCCAGCGCTTCGCCCAATTCGGGACTGAATCGCGACGTGGTCGAGAAAAAGATGATCTGTTCGGCACCCGCTTCACTCGGAAAACAGCGACAACAGACGCCCTCGACCCCGGCCTTGTCACAGATTGTATCGATCAGGGCCCAGACTTCGTCGCCTGAACTCGACGCGGAGATCGCGCCAGCGAAACGTCCGAAGTCAAAATCCTCGGTCAGTCCGGAACATGAACCTGATGGATCGGAATGTGATTCCGGATCCGGTGCAGGGACAACCGCCATCTCAAACCCCTCTCTGTTCTCTCTTCTTCGAATTTGGAGAACTCTCGGACTTCAGACTAGGACCAGGCGTGCCCGTTCTGCAAGCGCGTACAACCAAAAATTGGGCACAACACTGTTTGCCGAGCGCCGTGGCGCGCCGTTCGGACGGTTACTCGGTGATCCGATTATTCGTCGGAGAATAAAAGTTCGGCGCTCGCCCGGCGCAGGGCCGCTTCCGCCAGCGCCAGCGATTCTTCAAGTTCGATGGCCGTCTCAGACGTCAATTCCGGATTGCGCGGTGCCGTATCCCGCAAGATCTCAAGATGATCAGCGATACTTTTCAGCTCATTCATCTGCTGATTGCTGCGAATATCCGCGCGTGAATGGAGGTCAAATACAATAGAAATGTTCAAGCCCCGAATCTGATGACTCTGATTTGATAAACCAAAGATAGAGATTCTTCTGTCCCACGATCGAGCGACATTTATTCAACTAATGGGCGAGTTACCCTACGCGGTCAAAGGTCTCCTGGCCGGGCAAGCCTGCGTAGAACCATCCGGGTGAAACACCGAGGGCCCGTGACAGGTTGGCAATCGCGAGGGCGGGGATCCGGACGGTTCCGCGTTCAAAGATTTCCAGTTGCTCCGTCGAGATGTCGCTGCGCACCGCCACGTCTCGCTGGCTCAGGCCCAGGCGTTTCCGCGCTTCGACGATTCTGGCGCCAAGATGTTGGTCAATTCTGGCAGACAAGATTTTCCCCGGCGTCCCGCAATTGAATGGCACGCTGATAGTCTGCGTCGCATGTGTGACGCAAGTCACGATTTCGCGAACAATTTGTAAGCTTGGATCAAAAGTCAGCGCCGCCTTCAACCGACGGCGGCGCCATACACAATTGATCCATCTAGTATTTCACTGAGCAACCATAAGGCGTTGCGCTGGTGACTTCCGGCGTCGCGCCTGCTGCAACCGCGGTCAAAGCTGCGGTCACATAATTGGTCGCCACCGCAATATCGCTGACCTTGGCCGACCGGATCGAGTCGATTGCGCCCTGATAAGCCAGGGTTCCAGCGCCATCGATGACATACATGTGCGGCGTTGTTTTCGCATCATAAGCCCGCCCCATATCCCCGCTCGGGTCGAGGACCGTATAGGTGGGCGCTGACGCTCGCTCAGAATTCTTCGCCATGGCACCGTCGGCCTCAAGATAGCCTTGCTTGCCTGGCGCGGATGAAATCACCTGGATCCAGACGATATCATCCTCCGTCGCACCGGTCTGCATGGACTGCATATTCTTGACCGGCTCGGCATAGTGTTTCTTCACGAACGGACAGTCATGATTGGTCCATTCCAGAACCACAGTCTGATTGGCGAAGTCCGACAGGGAAATGGTTTCACCGCTGGCTGTGACCATGTCCGTAAAGCCGGGGGCTGCTTCGCCGCTGATCGGGGCAGCACTCGCGGTAAAAGCAATCATCGACCCGGCGGTTAGCGCGACGGCTGTGGCCATTCCGGCAGCCAGACCAATATTGCGACGTGTAAGCGTTTTCATGATGAGATTCCCGTTTAACCCAGTTGCTCAGAAACCTATCCTAACTGGCGGCTTCGACAAGTCCTGTTACAAGATCGATAGATAACAATTCCGGGAGCACATCCGGCTCAGAACTTCCCGGCGCATACCAGAGATACATGGGTACACCCGCGCGATTGTGTTTTTGCAGCTCAAGCGCAATCGTTTTGTCACCATTTGTAAAGTCGGCCACCAGGAAAGCGACATTGCCTGCCTCAAACGCATCGACCACCGGCCGGGTTTGCAGAGTCTGCAACTTATTTGCCTGACAGGTCACACACCATTCGGCGGTAAAATCCACAAACACAGCGCGCCCTTCAGCCGTCAGCTCCGCGACCCGGTCCGGCGACCAGGCTTCGGTTTCGTATTTGGCGCTATAGGCTTCGGTCGGTGCATCCGAAACAGATGCCGTCCGGGCTTGTGCCAGCGGCCAGATCAACCCAGCCGCAATGGCAAGACCGGCAATGCCTTTCGCCAATTGACCAGATCGTTCAGCGGCCAGACGTGCGATTAGTACAAATGCGGCAACCAGCCCCACTAACCAGATCAGGCTGGTCGCTGTTTCACCAAAACTCGTCGCAGACATCAGGCCAAAGACGGGTACAATCAGTGCGAGGCCAAGTACGGACAGCAAAATGGCCTTGGCGCCCTGATTGGCAGACTTCAGTGCCCAGATGCCAAACGCGACCAGGGCGGCACCTGCCACCACCATCGCCGCCATCCGATAGCCGGCCAGTGCGCCCAGAACTGACAGCAACCAGGCCGCGGTCAGGAACATCGGGAACGCAAAGACCTGTTTCAGGGTCTCCATCCAGGCCCCCGGCTTGGGAATGAACTTTTGCAGGCCGGGTGAAAAACTAAGTACCAGGAAGGGCAGCGCCATTCCCAGCCCCATGGTCAGCAATACCAGCACGACATTGATCGCTGGCTGGGTCATCACAGCGCCTAGGGCGGCGCCCAGGAACGGACCGGTACAGGGTGCTCCAACGACCGCGGCCAATACCCCGGTGAAGAAGGCGCCAGCGCTGCCCTGCTTCGCCGCCAGGTCAGATCCTACGCTTTGCACCGATGTGCCAAGCTCAAACAGGCCAAGCAACCAGAGACCGATCAGGAAGACGATCAGGATCAGGGCTGTCACCAGGATAGGGTTTTGCAGCCAGAACCCCCAAATTGCGATCCCGGTCGCAGCCCGGACGGCGAGAATGGCCGCTGCCAGGGCCGCAAAACTGATCAGGACGCCTGCCGCATACCACAAGCCGTGTGCACGCGCTTCAGCGGCATTTCCGCTGGCCGTTGAGGCAACAATGCCCATCGCCTTGATCGACAGGACGGGCAACACGCAAGGCATCAAGTTCAGGATCAGGCCGCCAACCAGGGCAAATCCCATGAGGAATAGGAGATTGCCGCCGCCTGGGATCGCTATTCCGCCCGCCGCGCCAGAACCGCTAGTGCCGGCCAGAACCGGGCCGGCGCTGGCGCTGACCTCGAAGGCCAGATCGCCGAGCGTGACGACACCCGCAATCGTGTCAGGCGCGGGCGCGCCGTCTGTGGCCGGTTGCAGGCTGAGACTGATGCCGTTTTCACCCGTCCCTGCAGTCTGTGCGGCAGCATGGGTAATTTCATGACCATATGGGAAAAACCTTGCGGATCCGGACTGGCCTGCGACCTGGTCACCCGCCAGAGACAAGGTCCAGCCCGCGGCAGACCGGGTGATATTGGCATCGCCATCGAATTCGGGCGGGACGGCCATCAAGGCGGCCTGGATGCGTTCGGCGCCATATTCATCGGGCAGTTGCGCCGCCCCGACAGATTGCAGGAAACGAATGTCGACACTCTCGGGAATGCAGACATCTTCACAAATCAAATAATCGGCAACGCCCTCGAACAGAAGCGGACCGTCGGCCGTTTCCGGGATTTGCACCCGAAACGGCAGGACCACCTGATCTGAATAGCCATAATCCATGATTTGACCGGGCACGACGGGCAGCAATTCCGGCAAAGGCCATTCGAACGCGCCTGCGCTCTGCGTCGCGGGATGACTGGTATCCTTCCAAGAGATTTCCGGTGGAATGCCAGCGTCGCCAGGATTGACCCAGTAAATATGCCAATTCGGATCGATCTCGAAGGACAGGCCCAACCATACGGTCTCTCCGGGCACCGCCAGTGACCGTTCGGAGATCAGCTCAACACGCGCGTGTCCTCCATCTACAGGCTGCGCCTGGGCTGGCAGCAGCATCAGCATAAATGCGAGCGCAAACATGGCGAGGCAAATGCCGCGAAATTGAGCCATAGAGTTTTTCCTGTCTTGTATATGCCGGTTGCATACAGGAGCCGCCCTCACAGGAAAACCACCTCGCGAGGATGTGACCAGCGATAATTTTACGCAAGCAAGAAAAAGGGCAGCTTAACAAAGCCGCCCTGATTCAATCGATAAATGCCGATTTAAGCGGCTGGAGTCGGTGATGGCGTCGCGGCCGGGGCCGCCGCTTGCTGCGCCCGCAGGGCGCGTGAAATAACACGTTGCCAGTTCAACAAAGAGATCATGTGCGCATAAATCGCGCCCAGAGCGCCATTAGCCCGCAACTCTTTGAACTGTTCATCGCTGAGTTCATTCAGCTTGTTCTCGTCAATCGCCCAGTAATCAGCGATTTTCTGCTGCTCACCGGCATCATTACCTTGGGCATCCCGCGGTTGGAAGTTGACGGTTTTCTCTTCAAACAAACCCATTCTTTTGATGATGGCGGTAAATTCCGCGGTTGAGCGGCGCTGACGCTCAAATTCCTGGCAGAACTCAATTGCGTTTTGAGTGAACGCACTTGGCTGTCCGTTCTCGAACAGCATGACTTCAGGCTGATTGGTCACCATGGGTGCATCGCGATCAATGCACAGCAACAAACGGTCGCTTTGATTGTCATTGGCAAACACAAACGGGTAGCGACGGACAAATGCCGGAACATAGAAATCCGGATCAATCGTGCCATTTTCGGCGACAAATAGATTTTCGCCAGCCCGAACCCCCATTACGGCAACCGGCGTGAACTCCTCGCCAACGAAGATAATTGGGTAGGCCGCAGACGCCATCCCGAACTCCGTCACAGTGACAGGAACAGCGTGCGCATCACGCAAAAATCCGAAAGGTTGATCAATTTGCTTCACACCCAATCCGGCATGTTGCTCCGGATTAATCGGTTGTGGGTTCTTGTAGAACAGAACGTTTCCGGTCAGTTCTGGTTGTTGTGTAGTCGGCGTATTTTCCACAGGCCACTCCGCTTGATAGACTGGCGGGGTTTAACGGAAATGGATAAGGCCGACAACAGGCAGACGAACAAGGAATGCAGCTGTTGCAGATGTTTCATGTTTTTAATCGGTTTTCTCGCCTTAAACGTGCGCGCAGACAGGTTCGCGACCTGATTTGCGTTGGCCTATGCGTTGGTGCAGTCGCCGCGCTGCCAGCTTGCAGTCAACAAGATGATGACTCACGCTCGACCCGGCGTGCAATCAGCCAATCTCAGGCTGTGGCTTCCGACTTTATGCGCACCGAACTTGCCCTGTCGCCGGAAACCGCCAGTCGGCTCGATCTGGAACGCTATCTCGGCCCGACCGCCAGTTTCGCGTTGAACAATCATTCGCAGGCCGGATTTGAACGTCGCCGCCTGGTCCGGATTGAGCTGTTACAGCGATTGCAAAGTCGGCCGCTTCTGCCGGATGAGCATCCCCTGACACGGGACCTGCAAGTTGCCGAGCGGGCGCTGGTTGATTTGATTTCGCTCGAGCAGCTTGGCTATGGCCGCTACGATTATGCCTCCATGCATCCTTATGCCATCGACCCCTATTCGGGAATCTGGATCGAAGGACCGACGCTTCTCGCCTATCGCCAGTCGATCGCCAATGCTGACCAGGCAACGGCTTATCTGGCGCGATTGCGCGCCTTGAGCGCGGCCATCCAGGACACCAAGCGGCGCATCATCGCCGATCAGGCCTCAGGCATTTTGCTGCCCCGCGCATTGGTCGAGGAAACAAATCGTCGCCTGGCACAATTGACGGCTGAAGAGAACAGCGCGCTGCTCCGATTGAGCGACACATTTGATGCCCTCATCACCAGCGTTCCGGGCCTCGACGCCGCGCGTAGGGAACAGCTGTCAAACCTCGTTCGTATTGAAGTGACTGACCATCTAACCCCTGCCTATCTCGATTTGATGGCTGCGCTGGACTCCGCCTCTGAGATAGCCGCTGATCAGGCAGGGGTCTGGGCCCAGCCGCGCGGTCTGGATGTTTATTCGGGAATCCTGACCGCTGCGATAGGCGAGCCATTTAACACCGAACGTCTGCATGAAACACATCTTGACCTGGTGGCCGCTCGCGTCTCACGGATCTCTCAATTGATGACACTGGATACCGAGACTTACCCGCTCGCAGGCCCGAAACCGGCGCGACTGTCGCTTCAATTTGAGTGGTTCGAGGCGGCTTTGGCTGACCCCGTACAGCCCGTCATCGAAAGCAACACGGACTCTGAACCGGATGTCCTGATCGAGCTTTCCCCAAAGTCTGACTGGACTCGCATTGCCAGGGCCGCGAGTTTTGGCGTTCAGACACAGGCGATAGCGGGGTTTCTGACGGTGTTGGATGCCGAACCTTATCTGCTTTGGCGGACCGAAGGCGCGGGTGCCCGCGCTCCTTACCGCCTGATCGTCGAATACCCCGTCGTCCAGTCGGCCTGGCAACATTATGTCTGGAATCGATCGAACGCGGACTCAGCGCAGATGGATCGGCCTTTGGAGGCTGTCGCGCATGACTCCATCAATCTTGTTCAAGCCGTGCTGGCCGCTGCGGATACGGGGATCCACTTGAATCGATGGTCAATTGCTGAAGCCACGGACTATATCGCCGTGAATTCCGGCCTAAACGAACCGCTGGCCCGGCAGTTGGCGCTCGGCATTGCCGCACGTCCGGGATATCACAGCGCCGTCGCGATTGCGCGGCAGCGTATTGAGGCCCTGTCAGAGCGC